>NZ_JBMVQX010000027.1:0-55802 GCF_050522745.1 Myroides sp. C15-4
GTCCACAGGGAGAAAAGGGAGATAAAGGAGCAGATGGAAAATCAGCACTGGAAGTGTGGGCTGAAAAACCCGAAAATACAGGCAAAACAGAAACTGACTTCTTAGCAGGGCTAACAGGTCCACAGGGAGAAAAGGGAGATAAAGGAGCAGATGGAAAATCAGCACTGGAAGTGTGGGCTGAAAAACCCGAAAATGCAGACAAAACAGAAACTGATTTCTTGGCAGCATTGAAAGGAGAAAAGGGAACCGATGGAACAAATGGACAATCGGCTTATGAGCTTTGGGCTGAAAAACCCGAAAATGCAGGCAAAACAGAAACTGACTTCTTAGTGGGACTAACAGGTCCACAAGGAGAAAAGGGAGATAAAGGAGCAGATGGAAAATCAGCACTGGAACTCTGGGCTGAACAACCCGAAAATACAGGTAAAACAGAAGCAGATTTCTTAGCAGCATTAAAAGGAGAAAAGGGAACCGATGGAACAAATGGACAATCGGCTTATGAGCTTTGGGCTGAAAAACCCGAGAATGCGGGTAAAACAGAAACTGACTTCTTAGCAGCATTAAAAGGTCCACAAGGGGAAAAAGGAACCGATGGAACAAATGGACAATCGGCTTATGAGCTTTGGGCTGAAAAACCCGAAAATGCAGGCAAAACAGAAACTGACTTCTTAGTGGGACTAACAGGTCCACAAGGAGAAAAAGGAGATAAAGGAGCAGATGGAAAATCAGCACTGGAAGTGTGGGCTGAACAACCCGAAAATGCAGGCAAAACAGAAGCTGATTTCTTGGCAGCATTGAAAGGAGAAAAAGGAATAGATGGAACTAATGGACAATCGGCTTATGAACTTTGGGCTGAAAAACCCGAAAATGCAGGCAAAACAGAAGCTGATTTCTTGGCAGCATTGAAAGGAGAAAAAGGAATAGATGGAACAAATGGACAATCAGCTTATGAGCTTTGGGCTGAAAAACCCGAAAATGCAGGCAAAACAGAAGCTGATTTCTTGGCAGCAATAAAAGGAGAAAAAGGAATAGATGGAACAAATGGACAATCAGCCTATGAACTTTGGACTGAAAAACCAGAAAATGCAGACAAAACAGAAGCTGATTTCTTGGCAGCAATAAAAGGAGAAAAAGGAATCGACGGAACAAATGGACTATCAGCTTATGAGCTTTGGGCTGAAAAACCCGAAAATGCAGGCAAAACAGAAGCGGATTTCTTAACAGCATTGAAAGGAGAAAAAGGAACCGATGGAACTAATGGACAATCAGCTTATGAACTTTGGGCTGAAAAACCCGAAAATGCAGACAAAACAGAAACTGACTTCTTAGCAGCATTGAAAGGTCCACAAGGGGAAAAAGGGGATACAGGACACTCCACCTTTGAACTGTGGAAAACCCTTACAGGCAACGAGGACAAAACTCTAGATGATTTTATTGCTGAACAAAAGGCTGACCCCAGAACAACTAAATTAGTAGACAATCAAAACAATACGTTTACCTATTATAATGAAAGTGAAGTAGATAATACAGGTGCTCCTATAGCAGGAACAGGGGTAACGATTCCTACTCGTACAGGCTATAGCTTAACGAATTTTATCGCCCTTCCTAATCCTAGAACTAATGCTACTTTCACCTATGATCAAGTAACCGTATCGTCATCAAACATTGAACAAACAATCGATACCATTACTTTTGACGTTTTTGAAGATCTTAACAAACCTAAAATGCTAAATTATTCTTTCTCCACATATGACTATTTGACTTTAAATGGCAATAGTGCGTCCAAAAAAAACGTTAGACTATATCAATATATAACAATATACATCAACGATGTAAAACTCCATAACGCAATTGTTTACGCGAATTATATCGCTAATATAGCAACACCAACTCTTAATTATTATACGGTACAAATGGATCTAACAAACGTCCCTTTAACACCCACAAACAATAAGCTAAGACTAGTATTCAAAATTAGAGATACATCGGACAGCGTAACCAATAACACAGGGACTACAAGTGGTACATTCGCAACAGGTAATGCAATTATAGCAACTATAAAATGTACCCATTCAACCCTAGCGCTATACGAAAAATAACTACGAATAAACGGGCAATCTTATGGAGCATCGTAACATAACTAGTATGCACTTGAGACCAAATTAAACTTATAATCTTGAGGTCAACTACAACCTCAAGATTATTCTTTGTACTTTCGACATCGTATTGATTTTTCGTTGAGAGCAACCATAGGGTCAAATAAAAACAGCTTAAAACAAGGAAACAGGAGTTATCTAGCTCCTGTTTCCTTGTTTTTTTATCGTTCTAATCGTGTCAAGCACAAGCAGTCCATCCCTATTCGTTTTGACTTCGCTCGTAAAACTCATCCACCAACAAATCCTTTTGTTTGCCTGCTTGTACCGCCAAAACATCACAGCGTTCATTCATCGGATGGTTATTATGTCCTTTTACCCATTGAAACGACACTTGATGCTGTCGATAAATGCGCAAAAAACGCATCCATAGGTCGGGATTCTTTTTATCCTTAAAATTTTTCTTTTCCCAACCGAACACCCAACCTTTAGTTACGGCATCCACCACATATTTGGAATCCGAAACAACTAAAACCTTTGTTCCAGCATTTTTTAATTTTTCTAATCCCACGATAACAGCCAATAATTCCATGCGGTTATTGGTCGTCAGTCGGTATCCTTGAGAAAATTCTTTATAGACTTGGTAACCCGCCCACTCTAAGATCAATCCGTACCCCCCAGGTCCGGGATTACCTTGGGCTGATCCATCCGTATATAAAATAACTTGAAAGGTTTGACTCATTTATTTTTCTTTAAACAACAATTGCTCAATCACAAGTGGAAAGTGCTTGTATTCTAATGCTTGAACCGCTTTGGCAATATCTTCTGCTGTACAATGTTCTTCTACTGCGGTTTTTGCTTGCAAAATAATAGCCCCTTCGTCGTAATTTTCATTGACATAGTGAATAGTAATTCCTGTTTCTGCTTCTTTATTGGCTAACACAGCCTCGTGAACGAAGTGACCATACATCCCTTTGCCACCATATTTCGGTAATAAAGCAGGATGAATGTTGATCACTTGATTGTGGTATTTTTTTACCAAATCTTCAGGAAACTTCCACAAGAAGCCCGCCAAAACAATCAAATCAGGAGCAAAATCCGCCAATTTTTCTGCTAACTCGCCGTTATTCAGCTTATTTTTATCAAAAATATAAACCGGCACCTTTCTTTTTTCCGCTTTTTCTATTACTTTAGCATGAGGGTTATTGACCAAAACGAGGTATTGGTTCACAATTGAATTATTTTCAAAATAATTGATAATATTCTCCACATTAGTCCCTGAACCAGAGGCGAATAGCGCTATTTTTCTCATGATATAAGCAGTATTTAAGTTTTTAAAACACTATATTGAAGTACAAAAAAAAGAATAATTACTGACAATAAACAGAAAAATAGTATTAAGTATTAATTATTTTTATAATTTCGCACTGACAATTAACATGTATAATCAGGATATAAAATAAAGTTTTTTATTTTTGCCCTAGGAAATTAAATTTTAAAATTAAAGATTATGTCAGACATTGCATCAAGAGTAAAAGCGATTATCGTTGACAAATTAGGAGTTGACGAGAACGAAGTTGTAGCAGAAGCAAGCTTCACTAATGATTTAGGAGCTGATTCACTAGACACTGTTGAGCTTATCATGGAGTTCGAAAAAGAATTCGATATTCAAATTCCAGATGATCAAGCGGAAAACATTGCTACAGTTGGTCAAGCTATCTCTTACATCGAAGAAGCTAAGAAGTAATAACTAATAACCCACGTGTTGTTAACAACACGTGGGCGTTATTATTTTGAGACATACTTACTTTAGAATAGAAAAAAGGACAGATTCACTCCTGTAGTAATCTGGTAAACAAATATAAAGCTACCCAATGTTTCCTTTTACAAAAGTGAAAAATTGGGTTTTTTTAACTTATTAAACCATAATATTGACTTTATGAAATTAAGGCGAGTTGTTGTAACAGGTTTAGGTGCCCTTACTCCCATTGGGAATAACATCCAAGAATATTGGAACGGTCTTATTAATGGCGTAAGTGGAGCCGCTCCGATTACACATTTTGATGCTACCAATTTCAAAACCCAATTTGCGTGCGAAGTAAAGAATTTCAATGTAGAGGATTTTATTGATCGCAAAGAAGCACGTAAAATGGATCGATACGCTCAATTAGCCATGGTTAGTGCTGATGAGGCTGTTGTAGATTCTAAATTAGACTTAGATAACATAGATAAAGATAGAGCTGGAGTT
Source organism: Myroides sp. C15-4 (assembly GCF_050522745.1). Lineage (NCBI taxonomy): Bacteria > Pseudomonadati > Bacteroidota > Flavobacteriia > Flavobacteriales > Flavobacteriaceae > Myroides > Myroides sp. C15-4. The sequence goes on from NZ_JBMVQX010000027.1 coordinate 4,342, forward strand.
ATTTGGGGTTCTGGAATCGGTGGATTAGAAACCTTCCAAAACGAAGTAACCGATTTCACCAATGGAAATGGTACACCTCGATTCAACCCTTTCTTTATTCCAAAGATGATTGCAGATATCGCTGGAGGACACATTTCAATTAAATACGGGTTAAGAGGTCCAAACTTCACCACCGTATCGGCATGTGCATCTTCAACCAATGCAATTATTGACGCATTTAACTACATTCGTTTAGGCATGGCAGACATCATGGTAACAGGCGGTTCTGAAGCTGCTGTAACGATTGCAGGAGTAGGTGGATTCAATGCAATGCACGCCTTATCTACAAGAAATGACAGTCCAGAAACAGCTTCTAGACCCATGGACAAAGACCGCGATGGTTTTGTACTTGGAGAAGGCGCTGGTGCATTAGTACTAGAAGAATACGAACACGCGATTGCACGTGGAGCAAAAATCTACTGTGAAATCGGCGGTGGAGGTATGTCTGCAGATGCACATCACTTAACTGCACCGCACCCAGATGGATTAGGCGCAACAAATGTGATGAAAAACTGTTTGAGAGATGCAGGTCTTGAGCCTACAGATGTTGACGTGGTAAACTTACACGGTACGTCTACTCCGTTAGGAGATATCGCTGAATCGAAAGCAATTCAAAATGTTTTTGGTGACCACGCATACTCGATGAACCTAAACTCTACCAAATCCATGACCGGTCACCTTTTAGGGGCTGCAGGTGTGATAGAAGCGATCTCGGTAATCTTATCCATCGAGCATGGTATCGTCCCTCCAACGATCAATCACTTTACAGATGATGATCAAATAGATGCTAAATTAAACTTCACTTTCAACAAAGCACAGAAAAGAGAAGTAAAAGTAGGTATGAGTAATACCTTTGGTTTCGGAGGACACAACGCTTGTGTACTAGTAAAGAAATTAGATAGTTAAGAACGACAACGTAATGTTGAGCACCGTATTAAATAAAATATTTAAAAATTCCCGTTCAAATCCAAAGGACGGGAATTTTTGTCGTAAGATATCCCAGATCACCAAAGCGAAACCGTTAGATATCGCTTACTACCGATTGGCCTTTACTCATCGATCGATGAATATCGTTGATACCCAAGGGAATCCAATTAATTACGAGCGTTTGGAGTTCTTAGGAGATGCCATGTTAAACGCTGTTGTAGCGTCTCATCTCTATTTGGAAGTTCCCAGTGGTGATGAAGGCTATTTAACGAAAATGCGTTCTAAAATTGTAAGTCGAGAAAACTTAAATACCATCGGAAAAAGCTTGGGCTTGATCGATATTGTTGAAAGCAAAATGGGCAATCAACAATTCGGAGAAAATATACATGGCAATATACTGGAAGCCTTAATAGGAGCCATTTATTTGGATCAAGGGTATCCTGCCTGTGAGAAATTCATCCATCAACGCTTGATTTCGACGATAACTGATATTCACGTATTAGAAACGAAGATCACAAGCTATAAAAGCTTGCTTATCGAATGGTGTCAAAAAACCAAACACACATTTAAATTTGACGCCTACGAAGACACTTCCAATGAAGATGTAAAATACTTTGGAGTTAAACTATTCATTGATAACAAGTTAGTGTCAAAAGGAAGAGCTACATCAAAGAAAAAAGCCGAAGAAAAGGCTTCCCAACGGGCTTATTTTGCCCTCCAAGAAAAAATAAACCATTAATTTGGGGAATCAATTAACATTTACTTAATGTTTCTTCTAAATAACTACATATTATTTGAAATATAAAAGTTGTATCTTTGTATCTAACGAGTAAACAAATGGGACCAGTAGTTCTAAGATTAGAGGATTTTGAAGCTGAAAACTATAGTCTGATAGCGATACACTCATCGCGTAAGGAGGATTTTAAAGTCACCTATCTTATTAATACGATTCTAGGCCTTTATTTAGAACGCACCAAGACCGATGTTGAAGTTGAAACAGATCAAGGCTTAGCGTCTTTCTCTTTATTCGAATACGACGATCCAGATTATCACGTACTTTGGAAACTAGTATCCAATAAAGCTTTTATACTTCCCGAGTCTCAAATGGCCTCTCCCCTTTTTCAATATGTCGTCTCAACCATTAGCAAGCAAGGCTATCTCTTACCTGAACACAAAACGGTGGATTATTTTTTAAAGGTTGAAAATACAGATGAGCAATTTGAAATTGGCACAGTCATTGAAAAATTAAAATCAATAAAAATAATATCTACTGCATACGAAATTCGAGTAGAAGCGATCAAATCGAAAAACAACCTAATTTTTTAAAAAATATGGTAGCAAAAAAAAGAACCAAAATTGTAGCAACCTTAGGACCTGCATCAGGGACAAAAGAAGTGTTGCACGACATGATTAAAGCCGGTGTAAATGTATTTAGAATTAACTTTTCTCATGCAGATTACGCCGATGTACAAGAGAAAATCGACATCATTCGAGAATTAAATAAAGAATACGGCTATACAACATCAATTCTAGGAGATCTGCAAGGACCCAAATTACGTGTGGGAATTATGGCAGAAGACGTAGTTGTACATCCAGGGGATACGATTACTTTTTCAACCAAAGAAGAGTTTAAAGGTGACGCGAAGCGAGTTTATATGAACTATAAACAATTTCCAAACGACGTAAATGCTGGTGAAACCATACTATTAGACGATGGTAAATTGATCTTTGAAGTTGTTTCAACCAACAACGAAGATGAAGTGGTTGCCAAAGTAATTCAAGGTGGACCATTAAAATCAAAAAAAGGAGTAAACTTACCGATGACGAAAGTTTCCTTACCTGCGTTAACGGAAAAAGACATCAATGATGCTATTTTTGCGATTAAAGCACAAGTAGATTGGTTGGCATTGTCTTTTGTGAGAACACCCGAAGATTTATTGGACTTACAGGAAATAGTTAAGCAGCATTCAGAGCACAAAATTCCAATTGTCGCTAAAATTGAGAAGCCTGAAGCAGTAAAGAACATCAATAAATTAGTAGCTTACTGTGATGGATTAATGGTGGCTCGTGGAGATTTAGGTGTTGAAATTCCAGCACAAGAAGTTCCTTTAATCCAAAAGCAATTGGTGCAAATAGCTAAAAATGCAAGAATTCCCGTAATCATTGCTACGCAAATGATGGAAACGATGATTTCTAGCTTAACACCAACAAGAGCAGAGGTGAACGACGTCGCAAACTCCGTAATGGATGGTGCAGATGCAGTAATGCTATCTGGAGAAACCTCAGTAGGTAGCTACCCAGTACAAGTAATTGAGAAAATGACACAGATTATTCAAAGTGTAGAAAACTCATCTTTAATTACCGTACCTCAAAGTCCACCAACCATTAAAACGAACCGTTATATCACGAAAAACATTTGTTATCACGCCGCTTTAATGGCCAACGATATCGAAGCAAAAGCCATTTGTACACTAACCAATAGTGGATATACTGCCTTCCAAATTTCGGCATGGCGTCCCAATAGTGACATCCTTGTTTTTACGTCAAATAAACGCATTTTAACGCAATTAAACCTCCTTTGGGGAGTACAGGCCTACTACTATGACAAATACGTTAGTACGGACGAAACAATCGAGGATATCAATCATATTGTTGTAACGAAAAAACACGCAGCAAAAGGTGATATGGTGATTAACTTAGCAGCCATGCCAATCGTAGAAAAAGGAATGGTGAATACCTTGAGAATTTCAGAAATTAAATAGAATATTGGAGAAGGGAGATGAGTGACAATGACAATTTACATAAAAAAGCGAGGGAATCATGGTATGATTCCCTCGCTTTTTTATGTTGACAGTTAACGGTCAACAGTTTAGTTCACAGTCTATATACTGTAAACTCAACCGTAACCTAATTTTCTCCTTGCCATTCCGCATAGAAACGCGCTAAGAAACTTTCCATATAGCGGTGTCGATCTTCTGCCATTCGCTTTCCTGTTTCCGTATGCATCAACTCTTTGAGTAGCAATAGCTTTTCATAGAAATGGTTGATTGACGTTCCTTTATGTGCCTTGTATTCCTCTTTGGTCATACCAAATCGAGGGGCTTGTTCTGGATCGTGAATTGGATTATTTTTAAAGCCTCCATAGTTAAACACTCGAGTAATACCAATTGCGCCTAACGCATCTAAACGATCGGCATCTTGTACAATCTCCAATTCTTTAGAACTAAATTTCTGATCGAAATTCCCCCCTTTAAACGAGATATTCTCAATTCCTTTAACTACGTGTTCAACCACAGCTAGTTCATAGTCTAAGTATTCCAACCATGTTTTTGCCTTGCGTGGCCCGACAGTCTCATCCCCTTGATGGAATTTACTATCGGCAATATCGTGAAGTAAGGCAATTAATTGCACCACCTCCCTATCCGCTCCAGTTTCGAATTTTAAAATATTGAGTGCATTATTGTATACGCGTTCGATGTGAAACCAATCGTGTCCGCCTTCTGCCTGTCTTAGTTCCTCTTTGACATAAGCAATGGTTGCTTCAATTTTTTTATTCATGTTTTAGACGGTTTACAATTCGCAGTTCACAGTTCACAATTCACTATTTAATAATTGCGGGTTGTACCCACTTAAAAATATGCTGTTCTTTACCAATGCTCATTCGCTCAGCAATACGCAGCATACGAGCAGGTAATTTCATTAAGTATTCTCTTGCTTTTTCTGCTTCATCTGTTAGGCCTGTTAACTTAGCTACTTCCCAACGATCAATCAATTTTTGCATGATCTCCACATAGTCAATTGCGGTGTACACGCCAATTCGCTGTGCAGAGTCAGAAAACAATTCAAAGGCATCTCCCATTTTCCCTCCAGATTCTCTGATCAAGTTGGCTGGCATGGTGATTTTGCGTCTCATCATATCAACAAATGCCAATAACATCTCACTTGGATCCACTTTAAAAATGCGGTCTACGAATTCAGAATACGCATGATGGTGGCGCATTTCATCTCCTGCGATTAAACGGCAGATTTTTGCCAATCTATGATCGCCATATTGCTTGGCTAATTTCCCTACGCGATTGTGCGAAATATAGGTCGCTAACTCTTGAAAACTCGTAAATACAAAGTTTTTATAGGGATCGCGATCAGTACCTGGATCGAAACCGTCATTCAATAAATATTGCGTGGTAATTTCTACTTCGCGCATATTAACACGTCCTGATAAATACAAGTATTTATTCAATAAATCCCCGTGTCTATTTTCTTCTCCTGTCCAGTGGCGAATCCACTTGGCCCAACCATTTCCACTTTCGCCCTCGCGTTGATTTACTCCATCGACGTCCATCAACCACGATTCATACGTTGGTAAAGCTTCCTCTGTAATAGTATCTCCCACAAGAACAACCCAAAAATCATAGGGTAACTCTTTTGCAAATTCTCTCAATTCTCTGACATCTTCTAAAAAGGTTTCACTTTCCGAATTGGGTAGTAAATCAGAAGGTTGCCAAATTTTCTCCACAGGGATTAGATAATCATCCACGAAGCTATCTATATTTTTTTCCAAGAAGTGCATCACTTCTAAACGAACATTGTGTGTTGACATTTCAATTTGTTTTTACATCGCAACTAGCTCTTCGGTTTGGTTTAGTTTGTTTTGGGAGTAACTGCGAGAATTAGTATTTTTTTATTCTATTTTAGACTTTACCAACTCCTCAGTTTTAGCAAATAGCTCCTCAAAAGTATAGTCGCTAATTTTCATTGGTTTGTGTGCGTAAAGGCTAATTTTGGCTCCTAATCCCATGGGAAATTTTCCAAATCGGAACAATTTCCAGGAATTATTAATCGTCAAGGGAACAAGGTAAGCATCTGGTGAAAACTTACATAACATTTTAACCCCGTTTTCTGAAAAACGTTTGGGTTGTCCATCGCGACTTCTTGTTCCTTCTGGAAAAATAACCGCTGCTCTATTGTATTTTGAGATGTATTGTCCTAATCCGCGAATCACAGTTAAGGCTTGTTTGGCATCTTTTCTATCAATTAGAACGGAGCCACCGTGTTTTAAATTGTATGAAACACTGGGAATTCCTTTTCCCAATTCTTTTTTACTGACAAATTTGGGGTGATTCTTTTTAAAGAACCAAATAATCATCGGTATATCAAACATACTCTGGTGATTAGCGACAAAGACAATGGGTTTGTCTGTTGGTAGTTCTTCCTCTTTTGACATGCGATAGGTCGTACCAAGAACTCCCGTACACAACATAATCCACCAGACCATGGCATCCACTACTTTTTTGTGGGCTTTATATCCAAAACAGGTAAATGCTATCCATTGCAATCCATGAAAAAAGAAGAGTACAAGTAAGAGACATAGTACAAATAGGACAGATAGCGGATATGAAAGTATTTTTTGCATGAGCTCAATTATATCTTGAGCAAATATACACTTTAAAAAAAAACCACCTTATACAAGGTGGTCTCTTTTTAGCAATATTCTTTATATGCGTCGATCAAATTTTCAGCGATCATCTCTGCTGGATGTCCTTCAATGTGATGTCTCTCTAACATGTGAACCAATTCACCGTCTTTGAACAGCGCCATAGAGGGCGAAGATGGAGGGAATGGGAACATGTGTTGACGCGCCGCATCCACAGCATCTTTATCTACTCCAGCAAAAACAGTTACAATTTGCGCTGGTTTTTTCTCTCCATTCAAGCTCATGATTGCCCCCGGACGTGCATTACGTGCCGCACAACCACAAACTGAATTTACCACTACTAATGTAGTTCCTTCTTTACTTAAAGCAGCCTCTACTTCGTCTGCTGTATATAATGCCGAAAATCCTGCATCAACTAACTCTTGACGCATTGGTTTTACTATTTCTTCTGGATACATACTATTACCTTTAATTAAAATTGTTCTAACAAAGTTACACTTTTTCTCTTATTTTGTTCTCTTTCCATGCTAAAGTATTCCCAACGTGGCTTATGCCACTTTTTTAGGCTTCTTTTTCATTTTATTCAACCAAATAAAAATTCCAGTAATTGGCAAAGATGTCGCAATTAAACAGCTAATAAAATAAATTATTTTCGAGAATAAACCATAAATATCACCAAAGTGTAGCGCGCGAATTGAGCTTGCTATCTTTTCTCCCGTCGATTTGGTAGCAAAAATTTCTTTTTTAACTACCGCTCCAGAATACTGATCGATAAAAACGCGGTCATTCACTGTTTCATTCCAACGAGCCAATTCATTTTTATTCACTTCAAAAGTTCCCTTTTCATCTTTTGGCAAACTAGCTGAAAGGGTACGGTACTCATACTCCATTTCCTTATTGGCAATATCCAGTGCCTCTTGTAAACTGATGGTTTGTTTGTCTTGGACAATGGATTCAGGCTTTACCTCATTACGTCCACCAAAGACTTTGGCCCCTAAGACACTGCTTAATCCGTTTCTATACCATTCAAAAGACCAACAAAGTCCTGTTAAAGACATAATTAGAACAAGAATTAAGGTGTAAAAACCAAGGGTGTTATGTAAATCGTGGTTAATGCGTTTCCAATTGGCATTAAACTTAATTTTAAAGCCCGGTTTAATACTTTTCCATCCTTTTATTTTCTTGGGAAACCACAAGATTAACCCTGAAATAGATAAAAAGCAAAAGATAATCGTCGAAATTCCCACGATTGGTCGTCCAATAGCCGAGTCGAGTAACAACCAACGGTGTAGTTTAAAAACTGTCATAAAGAATTCATCTGCTGGTCCCTTACCACTGCCAAGTATTTCACCCGTATAAGGATTGACGTGAACGGCTTCAGGTCTTTTTCCTTCCTCCCCCGTACTCACCGAAAATACATAGGGTTTGCTCGCTTGATTGGCCAAGGTCACACGTTGTACCTTTCCGCCTGTTGTCGCTTCCACCTGTTGAACCAACGTACTTACAGCGAGTACTTGTCCTTCTCCTTTTGTTGTAAGCTGATAACGTCCTGGGTCAAGCCCTTCTTGTATCTCCGTTTTAAAGGTGTAAATAGTCCCGGTTAAACAAACCACAAATAGCACAAGTGAGCTAGCAATCCCCAACCATAAGTGGAGATCATTCATCAATTTTCGAAAAGGCGATGTCTTTTTTGTTTTCATGGAGATTCAAAACGAACAAACACGATTCTATAAAATAAAACCGTGTTTGCAATTATTATTATTTCAATTATAATGACACTAATTAAAAGGAAATAGATTAAAATCTATACGTCAATTGAGCGGCGAAATTTCGTGGTGAAATTTCGTTGATATACCCACCTCTGAAATAAGACGTGTATCCTCTCTCATTGAAGATGTTGTTCATAAATACACTTAACGTAGCATTTTTATACGTATACGCTGCTTGTGCATTGATTGTCGTATAACTAGGCATGTCAAATGGTCTTACATTGACGTTTGTATTGTGGCTATCATCACGTGTGATGCTGTATTCATTTACTGGGCGTTTTCCAACAAAGTATACGCCAGCACTTACAGACAACCCATTTAATGTCCCTTGGTCAAATTTATAGCTTACCCATCCATTTGCCGTGTGTTCTGGCGCATTCATTGGCGCAGATCCATCTACATACTGTGGACTATCTTGGTATCTTGCATATAAGTTTGCATATCCTAGCATCACTTCTAAATTATTGGTGATTTTACCGTTGATTTCCAACTCAAACCCGTTGCGTTTTAGATCTCCAGCTAAGATACTTTCCGTTTTTGATTGCTCGTTTGTCGTTGGATCAATATAAGGAGCAACTAAGTTATTTTGGTTGATAAAGAAGTACGTAAAGTTTACTCCTAAGTGATCATTATACCAGTTTGATTTGAATCCAAATTCAACTTGTTTAATATCAGATGCACCAGCATATCCTCCACCGTGTAATAATTTATTCGATTGTCTTAAACTACTTGTTGTCGTATACGAAGCGAACGTACTAATGTTTTCTTGTGGTTTGAAGATTAACCCAAACATTGGATTCCAGCGATCTACTGTTGCATTTTCGGTTGTACTACCATTCAAACGGCTATAGCGAAGTCCTAACATTGCACTTAACTTATCGCCAATAGCGATATAATCTTGTACCATAAATCCGATTGTTGGTGACATCGTTCTTGTTGTAGCAATATCTCCAAAAATCACGTCCTCTGGTAGGGTATTATCAATCGCATCCAACACATTGATATCACTTCTAAAATCAACTAAAGCGTCATTTCCTTCTTTGTCTTTGCCCCAAACTTTACCTGTTGCAGATCCTGCAATTGTTTTTGTTTGTCTATAGTCAAATCCTACTTGGAAGGTATGTTTTAAGATTCCAGTAAAGATGTCTTTTCCGATCAAATCCGCTTGGAATACTGAATTGTAATCATCGGATTGTCCTCTTGATACGGTACGTCTAATGTCTCCGTATTTACTCCAGTCATCGCCAATTTGCTTTTTAGGAATAACCGTTGTTACGTTTGTTGAACGTCCTAATTCATTGTAGATCGATGCTGTATAAGACGTTCTAAAGCTCAATTTTTCTGTTAATTGTCTTTCAAAACGCGCCACGTAATTTTGCATGGTGATCTTTTTTGTGTCGCCTTTGAATCCTAAGAATTTATTATGCGGCATTTCATATAACTCATTCGCATAGTCTGGTCCAAGGTTTACGGTTCCTTTGTCGGTAACATAGTCTCCGTTCAAATAATCCATTTCAACCGTTAACTTCGTTTTGTTATCGATTTTCCATGTTAAGGAAGGATTGATGTAAAAATGTTCATTATTTACATAGGTTCTCCATCCATCATTTCTTTCATATGCCCCATTGAAACGGAAAGAAACCGTTTCTTTTTTATCTAGTACTTGTTCAAAGTCAACCGTTGGTCTAACTTGACCATAGCTACCCGCTCTGAATCCTACTTCTCTATGGTTTTTGAAGTTTGGTGTCTTTGTTACTAAGTTAATCACCCCACCTGCAGCACCTAAACCGTTTCCGATTCCTTGTAATACAGCAGCTGATCCTTTGATCACCTCTACACTTTCAATTCCTTGCATATCCGCGATTGCCGAAGCTGTTCTGAAGTCAGAATCCATTCCTACTCCATTTCTCAACACAGGCGTTCCTCTAAATCCACGCATCGACATACTTTCTGCAGGTCCACCGTAAGTTGAAAATTGAGTAACTCCTGCTACGTTACGCGCAGCATCAGTGATGGTTAAAGCTCCCTGTTCTTTGATGATGTGTTCCGATACAATACTAATGCTCTGTACTTGATCTTGTAATCCAAGTGGTAAACGGGTGATATACTGAAGGTTCTTCACGTTTTTATTGCTTCTTCCGTATACCGTAATATTCTCTAATTGGCTATCTGCAACTAAGAGAAAATTAACAATTTCCTCGTTTTTTACTACGTTAATCTCTCTTTGAGAAGTAGAGTACCCTACAAAAGAAGCTTTCATTGTGTGCTTTCCTTTTTGTACATCACTAAACTTAAATTCTCCATTTTCGTTGGTTTGAACGGCTTTTTGCCCTTCTCCAATCACTACTGTCGCGAAAGGCAATGGCTTATTTACCTCATCTACAACTCTTCCTTTTACGGTAACGTTCTGTGCGAAACCGATCATTACTCCAAAAAGGGCAACTAACCATGTAGTATACGTCTTCATTCTGAAACTGTGTTATTTAGACTTATTAAAAACGTTGCAAATGTAAAGTGATTCTAAATAACCTACAACTTTTATTTAGACTTTTTTTACATAAGCTTTTTGGTGAAAGTTTACAAAAGAAGATGTTTTTTTATCAAAACACCATTTTACCTACTAAATATCAAGGTTATATTGATTAAAACCAATAAAAAGCACGCTCAATATGCTCAATTTCAGGCACAGACTTTTTTATACCAATAGCTACTATGTCAAAGCGAACCTCTTCTTTTCGGTTAAATTGGACGCAAAAAGCATCAGCGGCTGTAGTTAATCGCTTGATTTGAGGGGGCTTTAAAAATTCATGGGGCTTGCCAAAATCAGTAGAACTTCTCGTTTTTACTTCTACAAAGACCAATAGATCATCTATTTCCGCAATAATATCAACTTCTGCCTTGTGGTATTTCCAATTTCGTGCAATAATATGATAACCTTTTTCTTCCAAAAAGGCAACGGCTAATTCTTCTCCTTTTTTTCCTAGTTCTTTTGATTGGCTCATAGATGGGGGTTAACTAAAAGCGACAGTCACCTGATCGTCGGTCACTTCTAGCTCAATAATAGTGCCTAATTTGAGTGCCCAGTTTGATGCTCCATGTCCAGCAGGAAAGTGAAATACGACGGGATAGTTGTACTCTTTCACCGCATCGAGAATAATTTCTTGTGCATTGTATCCAAAGGGAATGGAGTTGTCGTGCATATCGGTCATTCCACCAATAACGAGGCCTGCCAAATCTTGAAGCATGCCGTTTCGCTTGAGGTTGTGCATCATTCGATCCACGTGATACAAGTATTCATCCAAATCTTCAATAAACAAAATTTTACCTTTAGTCTCTATACTCGAAACGGAACCGAGTAAGCTGTAAAGAATCGATAAATTACCTCCCACTAGTAAGCCAGTAGCTTTACCCTTTCGATTGCCACTTACTGCATCAATCGTATACGTTAACGATTGTCCAAAAAGCGCACGATACAATGAATTTTTAGACTCCTCTTTGGCCATGGGAACACTAAATGCCATGATCCCGTGAATGGTTGCTACACCCAAATTGTGCACATGGCTGTGTAGGGTCGTTACATCACTAAAGCCAATCATCCACTTGGGTTGATGTTCCAACAGACTAAAATCTATTGCATCAATAATACGCACGGTCCCGTATCCTCCTCTTGCACACCAAATCGCCTTGATTTCAGGATCACGCAATTGTTGATTAAAATCAGCAACACGCTCGGTATCCGTTCCACCAAGCTGGAAATTATCCAATCCGATTGTTTGTCCTAAAACGACTTGCAATCCCCATGATTCCAATAGCGCTATAGCGGGTTGTGCTTCTTCAACTGAAAATTTTCGAGCCGTACAGACAATAGCCACTTTGTCACCAGGTTGCAAATAAGGAGGGGTACAATACTTCATTATCACGGTATATTTAGAATTTAAAAATCAAAGCGCAGTTGAACCGCAAGGGGTTTCTTTGCCACTTTTTTATTGTTTAAGTTAGTCAAAGATACGCCAATCAAACGCACGGAATTTTGCAGTTTTTCTTGGTATAACAATTCTTTAGCGCAATCGAGGATAATTCCAGCATCGGCAATAAAATAAGGAAAGGTTGTACTTCGAGTTTGCTGTACAAAATCGGCATATTTTATTTTTAGGGTGACTGTTTTACCAGCCAATCCTTGTTTTTTTAACCGCAAGCTCAATTCTTCTACAATATGATCCAATTTGTTTTCGAGGTAGACTTCCGAACTCAAATTCTCGTCAAATGTGCGTTCAGTACCGACCGATTTCACCAATCGATCAGGGCTAACGGGCGAATTGTGTATACCGCGAACGATATAGTAATACGCTCTGCCTGCCTTGCCAAAGTGTTCTTCTAAAAAGTCTATCGATTTTGCTTTCAGATCCAAACCGGTAAAAATACCAAAATGATACATGCGATCAGCTGTTTTTTTTCCAATACCAAAGAATTTTTTTATTTCAAGGGCTTCCAAAAAAGCCTCCACTTCTTCGGGATTGATGGTTTTTTGTCCATTGGGTTTATTGTAATCACTAGCTACTTTGGCTAAAAACTTATTGACAGAAATACCTGCTGACGCTGTTAGCTGGGTGCGTTCAAAAATCTTTTGTCTAATTTCTTGTGCAATTAACGTCGCACTGGGACATCCCTTTTTATTTGCTGTCACATCGAGAAAGGCCTCATCCAACGCTAAAGGTTCAACGAGATCGGTATATTCATAAAATACCGCACGAATTTGCCTCGAAATTTCTTTATAGCGGTCAAAACGCGGAGGTACAAAAATCAAATGAGGACATTTTTTTTTCGCCAATATTCCACTCATCGCACTACGCACTCCAAATTGACGCGCCTCATAACTTGCTGCGGCCACTACACCCCGTTCACTGCTTCCGCCAACAACAATTGGCTTTCCTCTTAATTCAGGATTATCCAATTGTTCTACTGAAGCGTAAAACGCATCCATATCAATATGTATTATCTTTCGACTCATCGTTGCGATAAATTAGTCAAAATAACTGAAAAAAAACAGTTTATACAACGCTAAAAAATTCTCTATTTTTTTATTTTTTTCTGTTTATATCCAAACACTATTGCTTAAATTTGTACGTATATCAAATACTTTTTGAGTAAGTCTCTCTTTTTTAACCTAAAAAAAAGTTATTTACTCCTTTTCGTTTGATACGCTTATTTTAACGCAAAAAATTATATCTCAAAAATGAATGATTTCTTAGCGCAAGCCTTTATATTTTTATTTGCTGCCGTAATTTGCGTGCTCATTTCCAAAAAACTAGGAATGGGCTCGGTTTTAGGTTACCTTTTCGCAGGAGTCTTAATTGGTCCTTTTGTTCTAGGATTTGTAGGCAAAGATGGTGCTGATATAATGCATGCCACCGAATTTGGTGTGGTGATGATGTTATTTTTGGTTGGACTCGAACTTGATCCAAAAGAATTCTGGAAAATTCGGAAGGAGATTATCGGTCTCGGTACAGCACAAGCCCTAGGAACCACTATCATAACGACTGCTGTCTGTTATTTCGCCATTGGTTTGAATTTAGGAACCTCCATTACCATCGGTTTTGTGGTTACCATGTCTTCTACTGCGATTATACTACAAACCATTTCTGAAAAAGGATTGAACAAGTCCAACGTTGGAAAATCGAGCTTTGCTGTCTTGCTCTTTCAAGATATTATGGTCATCCCCGTAATGGCGTTGATTCCCTTACTAGCCGTATCCAAAAAAATACCCATTTCGACTACCAACAGCAGTATGCTTGATGGACAACCCGTATTAATGAAAACTATGGCTATCTTAGGTGCCATTACGATTATCTTTTTAGTGGGAAATTACATTGTCAATCCACTATTTAAATCCGTAGGACGTTTACAAATACGCGAAATTTATACTGCATCCGCACTACTTTTAGTCATTGGGGTTTCACTTCTAATGAAAGAAGTAGGACTAAGCCCTGCATTAGGTGCATTTATCGCAGGAGTTGTATTGGCGAATAATCCATACAAACATCAATTAGAAAGCGATATTGAACCCTTTAAGGCCCTCTTGCTTGGTATCTTCTTTATTGCAGTAGGGTCAACTATTAATTTTGAAATTATTGTTGGAGAACCCTTAATTGTTCTTTCCTTATTACTTGGATCGATGACCATTAAAGCCATTGTCTTAATGGCGATCGGTAAATGGAAAAAATTTCCCAAAGATCAATCGTTTTTATTTGCCATTTTACTTTCGCAAATTGGCGAATTTGCCTTTGTGATTTTAGCCTTGGGAAAAACGATTAACATCATTGATCAAACCTGGTATGATTACCTTTTGGCTACTACTGCACTGTCGATGGTAGTCACTCCTATATTAATGTTGTTAAACGAAAAATGGATCAGCCCTTATTTGGGATTAACACCCTCTACAAAAAACGATCAACCCTATGATGATTTATCACACATCAGTGCAGATAAAAAGATTATCATTGCAGGATTTGGAGATTTTGGTAATACCATTGGACGTTTATTGCAAGCCAATGACATCCCGACCTTGGTATTAGACAACGATGCAGAACGCGTTGATCACTTGCGAAAACTCGGTTTTAATGTGTACTATGGCGATGCAACCTCGATTAATATTTTAAAATCAATTAATGTAGATCAGGCCGATTATGTTATTGCAGCAATGGATCCACCAGACGTTAATCAACATTTGGTCGAAGTATTGCACAAAAACTTTCCCAATGTCGAAGTGATTATTCGAGCGAAAAACCGAAAGAACGCTTATGAATACCTACAAGATGGATTTACAGAAGTGTACAGAGAAAACTTCTTTACTGCTGTTTACGTTGGGAGCGTTATGTTAGAAAAATTGGGCTTGAGTCATGAAGAAGCGAGAACACAAAGCGAATTATTTATAAAAAGTGACCGTGCCTCCTTGAGAAAATTAGCCAAGAACATTCACAATTTAGAAGATTATATCACCGTATCACGACTTGAATTTGAACAGCAATCCAACTTGTTAAAAGACAGTTTGCGACACAAAAGAGAAACCAAAGACACAACCGATTATACGGATTAATACAAAAAGGGAGATCGAAATCGATCTCCCTTTTTGTATTTTATTTTTGCATTTACTTTTTATCTTGTGCTTTATCATGTGTCACTTCGACCACTGTACCTCCAGTTGGAATAAAGAATTCCATCGGGAAGCTTTTAAAGTATCTTAAAACCGCCCAAGCCAAATCTTTAGTTTCCTTGAATGGAATATTTCTCGAGCGGAAAGCCAGCAAGATGGACAAGCCAAAACTAACAATGAAGTTCATGAATCCAATGAGCCACATCCCGATAAAAGCCCAAACTAATAAAGAGGTAGGTGCATCAAACCCTGAGCCATAGTAACCAATGGCAATGTTTCCACTGACAAAGGTAATATGTCGAATATCGATATCTAATCCAATAAAGGTTCCAATAGCACCACAAGTACCCATAAATAGACCAAAGCAAATATTAGACGCAATACCTGGCCATTTCGTATCGACCCAATTGGCAATTTTCGTTGAGCGTTGGATTCCAAAGTTGTGTTTTAACCACGGATGTTCTTGAATACGATAAAATACGCGATTGTGCTTGTTTCTATTGGATACATTTCCAGAGATAATTCCAGATAAAAACAAGAAAACACCTGCGATACCTGCGTGAAATAAGGCTTTCGATTCAATTGGATCTGCGTCAATCAACATGCCTTTCCACTCCTTGGACGCAAGATTAACATCAAAGGCAGAATCAACTCCCCACATCAACAAAAGAGCGATTGGAAAAGCTAAGATTACGTTACCAATGAAAGCAATGAACTGAGAACGCACCAATCGCGCAAAAAGCTTAGCAAATCCGATGTGTTTATCTAAACTATCTACATGCTGTTTGCGACCGTCTTCGATGGCTTTAATAATCGCTGCTGCAGTCATCGCTGGCTGTTTTGTTGCTAAAGTAAAGCCCAATAAATAGATCAAACAGAAACCTAGCGCATAATTTAAACTGTACAGCATCGCATGTCCAAAAATACTCGCATCCAATTTATGGGCTAGCAATTTAAGGATACACATAAAGCCCACAACAATACCTGCCCCCATGGACCCTCTGAACATATGCCAGTATTCACCCGCTGTTTTAGTAATATAGTGTTCGCCAGTTTTTGCTGTATGTTGGGTAATCTCGTAAGAAATTAATTGGGTACTCTCTTTAATTAACCCAGAAACATTATACTTATAACAGTTATAATCAATTAATTTTCGAGCCAAGCGAATGGTATTGGCTTTCTTTTCAATGGCCACCTCGTCGCCCTCAATAATAATGAGCGAAAGTAAAACATCTACGCGTTGAAGCTGCTGTCTCAAGCGCAATAAGCTCTGATTGACTTTGATTGAAATACCGTACTTCGAACTGTTTTTAAAGGCTTGATTGACAAACTCAATACACTGTTTATGAAAAATCTTAATCTGTTTGCAGTTGATGTCATTTGGCGTCAAATAATCGATATTGCCTTTCAACATACTTGAAGCCACCTCCATAAATTCCTTTTCTAGGGCCAAAAAAGGACTTTCAAAATGGGAATATTCAGGAACCATACTAATAATAGCACTCTCCATGGCTCTACCACTCATGCGTTGTGTAATCAATCCGATAGAATTCAACAATTCACCCATTACGGATTCATCCGATATCTTGAAGAAAATATCGTGAAAATTCAGCTGATCAAAGAGTTCTAATAATTGTTCCTCTGGAATCAGGTCCACCCATGCAGCATCCGTATGTTTGTAAAACACTTGGTTTAACACATATTCATAGGTGTCTTTTTCCGGTTGATATGGTAGTACCTTAGCCCACAAACGCTTTTTAACCTCATAGAAAAAATCGGAATCTTGCAAAATCCCCGCATCGGAAATCATACGACTAAAGCGTCTGTTTGACAGTATTTCTTGTAAATACTCAATTAACGCTAAACGCTCAATTTCGTGAGTTTTTAAATAAGAAGTGAAAGAATCTATGGAAACTCGATTCGTTTTTTTTATATTTCTCGGTCGAAAAATGTGTACAAGATCAACTAAAAAAGAAATATCTTCG
This sequence comes from Myroides sp. C15-4, assembly GCF_050522745.1. Taxonomy (NCBI): domain Bacteria; kingdom Pseudomonadati; phylum Bacteroidota; class Flavobacteriia; order Flavobacteriales; family Flavobacteriaceae; genus Myroides; species Myroides sp. C15-4. The sequence goes on from NZ_JBMVQX010000027.1 coordinate 21,646, forward strand.
CTTGTATAGATTTTACCGTCAACTACATATTTATTAAAAAGCTCCTCAATTCCTTGAGGTGATTGCAATATGTATCTTAATTTCATTTAAAAATATATTTTTTTCTTAACAGTTAGATCGAAATGACCTTAACTTGGCATAAATTTACACCTTTATTTTATATCCTATGATTGAAATCGAAAGAAAATTTCTGATCCAAAACGTAAATATTGAAACTTTAGCTGTTTCAAAAAACACAATCGCACAAGGTTACCTCAACAGCGATTCCAATCGAACAGTTCGCGTTCGCTTAAAAAATGATAAAGGATTCCTAACAATTAAAGGAGCGAGTAATGCCTCGGGTACTTCTCGTTTTGAATGGGAAAAAGAAATTGATTTTAAAGAAGCAGAAGCTTTACTTCGCTTATGTGAAGACCATATTATATCGAAAACAAGATACGTCGTTCCGCATGGTTCCCATCTATTTGAGGTCGATGTTTTCCACGGCAAAAATGAGGGGCTTATTTTGGCGGAAGTTGAACTTCAAGAAGAGCATGAGGCCTTTGAAAAGCCAAGTTGGTTAGGAGAGGAAGTAACAGGAAAAAAAGAATACTACAATTCGTATTTATCCAATCATCCTTTCAGCACTTGGTAGTGCATGTACTAGCGTATCCTCTAGCATAAGACCCCTATAGCTAAAAGAAAACCTCCATGGAATTACTTCGATGGAGGTTTATCATTTACATGATTCTCAACAATTTAAAAAAAACAACTCATGCAAATTAGTTATAATGCCGTTTGGGTACGGTTATCTCACGTCCATTATATCTTTTAATTTAGAACAAATATAAATAGTATTTTATAACTAAACAATTCCTTGTCCAATCTCAGCATTACGAAGGCTACACTAAATTTAAACCCACAACATCAATAGCATAAAATACATTGGAATTGCATAGAGAATAAGTAGGGTCCTTTCTTGTTTTAGGTTAAAACTATAATACTGTTAACATTGTATTTTTATTGAAACCCCATAAAATAAAACTAGGCTGATATGATATCAGCCTAGTTTTACTATTTCCCTAAATAATTTTTTTTCTTACTCCCTAAAAAAGAATGGGAGACAAACAATATTATGTGCGGTTTGCGTCCTCGATATGTGGAATTTTTCCCCACATACGACACACATTCTTTTTTTATTGAAATAGAATCAGTTAGCCTAATTCTCTTTTTTACTAGGTGATATTCTTTTTTCACATGACCATTTTCGGCTCAAAAAAACAGAGCAAAAACAGCAAATAACGAGTGACTATACCCTTGTTTTATTATTGAACATTTTCTACCACGCGTTCAATCTTAACGTCTAAAACTCCACGTCCAATATTGTCCGTCAAGTCCATAAAAGCTCGTTTGGAAACATCTACACTTCTTCCTTTTATGAAAGGACCGCGATCCGTAACCGTTAATACAACAGAGCGTTTATTTTTTAAGTTTGTCACTTTTATTTTTGTTCCGAATGGCAGTGTTTTATGGGCTGCGGTGTATTTTGTATTATCAAACACCTCCCCACTTGCCGTTTTTCTACCCGAGAATTTATCGTGATAGTAAGACGCTTTGGTCTCCTTATTTACCACTTCATAATCCTCATCTACCTCAGCCATAACAATAGAATCTGTTTCCTCTACGATAGGTAAATCCAACGTTGCTAATGTGTCTATAACTTGTGCCAATTGCGTTGCAATGGGTCTCGATTTTTCTTTTAGTTTACCTGCCTCCTCAAAACTCGATAACGTAATGATCGCCAAGGCAAAAATAATGTATTGAAAGTATTTCATAATTTCCCTATTTTTAAAATAGACCATACGCTAAAAACAAGAAGCGTACCAAAATAAAAAGTAGATCGCTTACAGAGAAAATGGTTAGGATAATTAGTAATTAAATGACGCTGCCGTTTTTAAGCATAAAAAACAAAAACAACATGCATACTTCTAGTACAAAACAACGAGCAAAACAAAAAGAAATACGAAATAGAGGTGAAGAGCAAGGCTAAAAAAAAAGAGTGCCCTTTTGGAACACTCTTTTTTACTCTATTTTATTTTCGGTTTATGCAAACCAAACTTTCCAAGGAATTCTAGATAAGATTAAAATTAATCCGATCGTGTAGAAAATAGCAAATTTTTTGAATTTTTCTGGGCTTGTTGCTGCTTTCTTGTGCTTAGACCAACCAATCGTAATTAATGCAATAGCAATAACGTTAATTAATGGGTGCTCTAAAGCATATAATCTCAATGTCGAATCTTTCATTGCTGTGCCAAAACCTTGCACTAAAGGAGAAACGAAATAAAGGATTAGACCTAACAATAACTGAATATGACAGAAGATTAACCCCATCAACCCCAATTTACGGTCTTTTTCTGTAAACTCTTTTTTAGAGCTCAATCCTACAAAAGCATTAATGACTACGATTACTAGAAAAATTAATGCTAAATATGCAACGCCTGAATGCGCTGGTTGTAACATCTTATACATATTGTTGTTATTAGTTTATAGACAAATATAAATAAAACTATTGAAATTAACGGCTTTGCTTTTTGATTTGCAAGCTATCTTTCTCCTTTTACCTATCTGTGCGAAAACCTCAACACTTTCCGTTAATCACAAGTAAAGTTTACGGTAAAAAAGAAATAATTCAGCAAAATAAATTCCTTAATCCCTTACAGATGATGCCTGGTACAAAGACCACTTCTCGTATGACCACTTTTTCTTCCATACTTTCTATACTTCCTCAATCTTGTGGCTACACTCTTGTACAAATCAAAGATTAATTGCCAATTGCATTAATCATTCAATGCATCAATACCAAATTTAGATTAAACTATTTATATTCATATCCTTATCCAACTATAAGCCGGGGACAGGGAAAAATACTGAACAAGCTTTATGATGAAAAAAATACTCTTCTTTTTACTTAGCACCTCGTTATTTCTTTCTTGTTCATCGGATTCAGAAGTTGTTGTAAAACCTAAATTTGATGCTAAAGACCACTACCTTCAAGCCAATCTTCCAAAGATTCTCGAGTTAAGCCAAGCCGAAATAAACCATTTTAAAAAACACATGGTATTTAATGAAGACGGCTATCTAAAATCATGGGATGGGGAATTCCTAGACAACGTGTACCATTCCGACGAAGAATATAAAGAAGTACTACTAAAAATATACAGGGACTTACATATAAATCCCGCTAAGATTATCATCATTAACAAGGATAACAAGGAGAGAATACTACCCATATCAGAAGGTAATTCACCAACAGGAAACAAATACACAACATTTCGTAAAAGGGACGAACCGTACATAAGACAAGTAAATGGCGCATATTTGAATAGAGATGGTGATATGTGTATTCCGCAACAAGGTAGTACTTGTTACCTATTAGTAAAACCTCCACTAAAACCTTTACCTCCTTCTAAATAATCACATAACTAAACCATCTGAATATGTTCAAAAAACTAAGTTTTCTCTTATTGTTCTCTTTTACTTTGATTGCTTGTAAAAAAGAATCTCTAGAAGATCACTACATCAAAACCTTTCTCCCCAAAGTACTAACTTTAGATTCATCTGACATCGCGGATTTTAAAAAACACATGGTTTTTAATGAAGACGGTAATTTAACCTCGTGGGACAGTGACATCTTAGAAAAAGCGTATACGACAGAAGACGATTATACCTTTGTGTTACTGGGAATTTACAATAAACTAGGCATGAACCCTAGTAAAATAGTACTTGTTGATTCCACTAGTAACGAAAGAGTGCTTCAACCTGGTTTTTTAGACATCCATGGCAATAAACTTCCTTTATCTGAGGTTGCGAATTGGGATGCGTTATTCTATATAACATCCACTAATTGTGGTATTTGTATTCAAGATTTCCAACAGATGAATAAACTCGCAGCAAAACACGCCAATAAAAGGATTAAATTTGTTGCTATTTTTGATAAAGCACAAAATATCGAGAATTATAAAAAAGGAACGTCTTTTCAAACGCTTGGATTTCTAAATGAGGATTGGATTATCCTTCAAAAAAATATTTTTCTCCCCTATTTAACCCAACAATACGAGGATAGCCTCGGATTTCCGTTTATATTTTTCAGGAAAGATGGGATTGATTTAGGTCAATATCCCAAGTCATCAGATAAGCTTGAGGTCAACCAATACATCTTAAACAAGTATGAAGTCAAAAATGACCAATAAAGAAATGTTATTTAAACTAAATTGGTATACGTTATCCCTATACTAATCCAGCGTAGTATTTACTCTGGATTTTTTTATTTTCCTATGTCTTAGCGTAAATCGCAATGATCGATTCTATTGATCTGTATCAGAACACATAACATAATTGGCAAAAAAAGAGTACTTTAGTATTGAAGTTCTCTGCTTATGATAACCCAAATACGAATTTTATTTCCGTACTATTTACTTTCTTGTACCCTAACGCTAGGCTTGAGTTTAGTTGTCTTGCCACAGTTGTGGTATCTGACTCCAATCTTCACTTGTGGCTTAACCTTGTTGTACTTTTGGTTCTTTCGCAAATACGAGTTATACTATTTTAAAAATCGTGGTACACAACCTTTTCGACTATTCGGTTGGTTATTTTTGACCCATCTATTTTTAGCCTTGCTTGTGTCTCAACTAATGCATTAATCCTATGGCATCCTTACATCTCGACAGTCTTGTCTATCGTCTCAACGACAAAACACAGCTAAACAATGTGTATTTATCGTTACAAACAGGGGATATTGTAGAACTAATCGGCTCGAATGGCGCTGGAAAATCGTCCTTATTGGAAATTTTATTTGGCACTAAAAAAGCACAACACTACCACCTTAGGATTGATAACCGTCTCATTCGTCAAAGACATCAGTTGTCCAAATATTTTGCACTCAAGCCTCAATTTACTATGTTTCCCAAGCAATTGCGTCTGCGTGATGTATTGCCAACAGTCTATTGGACTTGGCCCGAATTCGAATCAAAACAAAGCCAACCCATTCACAGCTTCTCTACGGGTATTCAGCAGCTCATTCAAACGCTGTTTGTCCTCAATTTACCTCAGCCGTTTATCCTACTAGATGAGCCTTTTACTGGACTAGCTCCCCTGCTCCAAGAGCGTCTTCTTCTCATTCTACAAGAAAAAGCACAAACCAAAGGAATTGTGATAACCAACCATCTGCCTGATGTTTTAGATTCAATTCGAACCAAACAACTGCTCCTTCAGAATGGATCACTCACAATACAATAAAAAGGCTTTCAAGTGATATTGAAAGCCTTTTTTATTTTCAAAATACGATATACAAACAACTATATACTAATGCATTAAATATTCAAACACTCCTTAGGACTTCTCTTTTTTACGGTTTACTTTCACACGATAATCAACTATAAACCGGGGACAGGGAGCCTAATACTGAACAACATTTACAATGAAAAAATTCATTTTAACATTTTCGTTTTTAGCCTTTTCTTCTATAGGCTTTGCCAACTGCTTTACTGTTAATTTCTCATGTGGTGGTGGTACAACCTATTGTGCAGAACAAAATTCCTCAATGCTACAAGTCCTGAAAGATATTCGTGATATCGATAATTTTGTCTGTGGATAAAAATTGACAGCGTGTTTTTACACGCTGTTTTTCTCTTAAACTTAAAACGATCATTATGAAAAAAGCACTTTTTGCCTTCCTTATTTTTATGTTGATTAATTCCTCCTATGCGCAGCAAAAAACGGTCATGCGTTATAATTACGCCGGTAAACTCTTAGCAGACAAAACCCAACCTGAACAAGTAGAAGAAAGCGTATTTGTATTAGATATAGAGAATATTGAATCCTCTCGTTTTCTAGAATTAGCGCTCTTGGAAAGAAAACAAGGGACATCCACTGCAAAAAACCAAAATGAACTCATGCAGGTACTCTCTACTTATCGTCCTAAAACTGATTTTTCTATTTTTTATTTCAATGGAATAATAACAACTAAAGACGCTATTCACAAAACAGTTTATACCTATCAAAACTCTGCAAGTGATTTGATCTGGAAAATAGAATCTAACAGCGAAAAATGGAATACTTATACCGTCCAAAAAGCTACGACTTTTTTTGAAGGACGCCAATGGAATGTCCTATTCACACTAGATATTCCTCTAAGAGACGGTCCTTATAAATTTAAAAACTTACCTGGTTTTGTGGTCAAAGCTTGGGATGAGGAACATCACTATGAATTTGAATTGATCAATAGCGAGAAAATAACGATTGACAATTGGGATTTGGCTAATCCAAAAGAGATCGTGACTCAAATCACCCCTCAACAATACGAAAAAGCATTAAAAGTATATCAAAGCAAAACGTATAAAGATTTATTAATTGAAATGAATCCTGAAAATGCTAAAACAATTCCCGATGAATTTGCTGAAAAAATAGGACTTCGTTCAAATCCGATATACAAAGTTCATTAGATATTGTCCTTTAGTTTCGTTTACTTTTTTACCAACCTCATGATGTATCACACCTCTCTTTATTATGCTATATCTTTTCCGTACTACTGTTGTCATTTTCTTCTATTTTCTAGCAAGTGTAACGGCTTGGGGACAGCAACACATCCAAGGAAAAGTGATCAATGCAGCAAAAGTTCCTATTGAAGGAGCAGTCATCATGCTCGTAAAAGGTGAACAAGAAGAGGTAATTCAATATACACAATCCAGTGCTACTGGAACTTTTGAATTGACTATACATACACCTAATCCCGACCTGAAATTGCGTATTCAACATTTTGATTATGCTATTTATCATCAGACCTTAGTCTTTCCGATGTCTTATTTAAACCTGACCTTAACAGAACAAGTAACAGCATTGGAAGAAATTGTGATTAAACCGACACCTATCACCCAGCGCCATGACACATTGAGCTATAATGTGGATTCTTTTGCTTTAAAAACAGATCGCGTTTTAGAAGATGTATTAAAACGCCTTCCAGGCATAGAAGTAAGTGCTACAGGCCAGATCAAATACCAAGGAGAGTCGATTAATCGCTTCTATGTAGAGGGATTAGATTTAATGAAAGGACGCTATGGAGCAATTACCAAGGCTATTTCCAATCAGGATATCAGTCGGGTAGAAGTTTATGAGGATCATCAACCCATTAAAATGCTCGATGGCAAAATTACAACAGGAAAACCGGCCTTAAATATCCGTTTAAAAAATAAAGTGAGTTACGCTGGCTCAGCAAAAATAGGTTTAGGGGTTACTCCTTTCCTATGGGATGTTGCGCTATCTCCTATGTTTTTCAGTAAAAATTTCCAAACCTTAGCCAGTTACGACACCAATAATGTGGGACATGCCCTGCAAGCCAAAATGAGTAATTTTTATTCGTTTCAAGAGTTTGATACTTTTTGGTACTCTTCCGCTACCACTCCTTTTCTAAAAATTGCCGACAACGCGAACCCCTCCCTCAACCAAAATCGTTATTTATTCAACACCAGTCACTTGGGGAGTCTTAATATGGTACAAAAATTGTCTAAAGGATGGGAACTTGCGGCTACAGTTTACTATATAAACGAAAATAACGAAAATAAAAATAGACAACAACAGACGACAATACAATACCTCAACCCCATGGAGAATATTCCTCAAAATATTACCTACAAAAGAACATCGTCAAGTTATGAAGCAAAGGAGCTTTTTAATTCCACCTTTACCCTAACGCAGAATGAAAAGCAAAAATATGTAAAAAACACGGCTATGGTTCACGTTTCCAAGACAAAAGCAAGGGGTAATCTAGTGCTGGATACTCCGGAAAATCGCATAGACCAAAAACAAAGTGCGCCTGCCTATCAACTTCAGAATTCACTGAGCACCGTACTCCCTATTACGGAAAAGAACTGGATTAACTTTCGCTCTTTAGTAGACTTTTCCATCACTAAAGAGGATTACTTTGCTTCACCCCCCTCGTTGTTTAATTTTGCAGATCCTGCATTAAACGACTATCAAACGCTCTTTCAAAGCTATGAAAACCAGTCTTTTTACACCAAAAATGCCCTTTCCTATGCTTGGACCATTAGCCCTTGGAGCTTTGTGTTTGACTATCATTTTACTTACAAAAAGACGCATTTTAATTCGGCATTATATGGTTCTGATACTTCCAATTGGGATGCATTAGGCGATGTATATTCAAATGATTTACTATACCGTGAAATGAGCAATACCCTACAGTCTAAGATCAGTTTCAAATCCACACGTTGGTCCTTTAACCTGAACCTTCCTCTAGATTGGACAACCGTATCCTTAACAGATAAGGGACACAACAATAAAGAAGGTAAGGACGAATTACTTTTCTCTCCCTATTTTTATACCCAATATGTTGCATCTCTATACTGGACATTTAAAGGAACAATCAACTATACTAATCGTTTTACTCCTCTTGACCAACTCTATCCCTCTTATATTCTTAGTGAATTAAATTTCAACGCCTATAAAAACAAGATTCTTCAAAGTCATCAACTGAGCACCAAAGTAGAAGCCAACTTTAAAGATCCTTTTAACGGGTGGTTTGCCTACTTGAATGTCGAGTACATGGAACAAAACCGTCCCATTTTGTTCACAAAAGAAATTGGTGAACAAGGACAACAAATCATCACAACTATAGATAAACACAACACTAAAACAACAAAACGCAGTACATTTAGTCTTAATAAGTTCATTGAACCAATTAACACAACACTGAAGGGAACTGTCTCCTATAGTCTTGCCAAAGAGCTTTTATTGCTTAATCAGGTTTACAATACCGTGCACACCAACCAAAACACATACAGTATAAACCTAACGAATACAAGTATGGATTGGTTAAATCTGGAATATGAATTCACCTATCAACAATTCAAAAACAAAGATTTTAAAGAAAACAACTCATCAAAAACAACTCATCATGCTACGTTAAGCCTTAGTCCCTCTCAACATCATTCCTTACGCACAACGCTAGAGGTTCAACAAAATAAAATTCAACACCAATACTTTGACCATACATTTTTAGACTTGACTTATCGCTATACTTTTCAAAAGAGAAAAATTGATCTCGAACTGAGCTGGACCAATATGTTAAATCACAAATTATATCAACAGGTACTCGTCAATGACATCATGACGCATATCATAGCGGCACCTATACGACCTAGTCAATTGCTAGCCTCCATTCGTTTTTCTTTCTAAATAAGGTCTTCTTATTTTCATAAGTAAAGGCCCTCAACAGATGTTGAAAGCCTTTACCTCCTAACGCATCAAATTTAAAAATAGAAAACTACTTCCCTTTCGTTGTTACAATTATAACGCCATTTTTTGCTTCTTCTCCAAATTCTTTTATTGCCTCTTCTCCTTTGATGACATTTACTTGTTTAATCGCATTAGGATCTAGGGCATGGATTGTCTCCATATCCTTTACCTCTTTTCCATCTACAATATATTTTTGCCAAGGTACAGCAGCTTCTCTTTGCCTTCCTCCTACAACAGTAAACTTATGAAAACCATTAGCTTTTGGTTCTTCTTTCGCTTCGGACTTGCCTTCTCCAGAAGTGATACTAATTACTCCATTTTTTTCTTTTTCACCATAGCGTTCGATTCCTTCTTCTTTCATTCTATCCTTCTCCTGATTCAGGGCTTGTTGCACTTCTTTCTTTTTAGCTAGCTCCTCTTTCATTCGAGCCTTCTCCTGATTCAGGACTTGTTGCACTTCTTTCTTTTTAGCTAACTCCTCTTTCATTCTAGCTTGCTCTTCTTTCATTCGATCCTTCTTTTCTTTCAGTTCAGCTTTTATCGATTGTGCACCTTCTTCTCTCAATTTCTTCATCTCCTGTCTTGAAGCTTCCATATCGCGCTTTGCAGCTTCCATATCGCGTCTTGAAGCCTCCATATCAAGCTTTGCGGCTTCCATATCGAGCTTCGCCTGTGCCAAGATTTCTTTGGATTCTTCCTTGGTTAAAGTAACAAAAGAAGGCCCTTCACCCGATCCCAGTGTATAGGAAAAAGCTTCTTCAGTTGGTCTAGTTTGAATGACGTCTAAAAATTGTTTCGAAGACATCTCCGTCCCATTAGCAAGCACTTTCATCCCAACTCCGCCATTGGCTTCCTCTTGAGCTTTGGTTTTGATAAACGCGACTTGTTCTTCTGTTAAAGAGTCCCCGCTGTTAATAATCATCACATTGGGATTGGCTGTTTTTTGGGGTTTCTGTTCTAAAGTTTGATTCGCTATTGCTGAATTCGCTGTGATTACTTCTGCCTTCGTTTTTACTTGAAAAAGAAAGAAGAATCCTAGTGCTATCGGTAGGCATAGCATAAATTTCGTTTTTTTCATCTGGTTGGATTTTGGTTGGTTTAACATTGTGATTCGCTTTTTTAGATCGGAAGACCCAAAAGAATTGACTAAAGCGGAGCGTTTGCTTTGTTCAAACTGCACCAAAGTCATTTGATATTCATAGCTATTTTGCTTTGTACTCACCTGTTGATCGACGATATACTCTAAATTGAGACGAACCGCTTGTTCTAAGAATCGCAGAAGTGGGTTGAACCAAAAAATGCGACGCAAAAAATAAACGAGTAAAAGATCAAACGTATGTTTTTGTTGTACGTGAATACGCTCGTGTTGAATCACGGTATCCAATGCAGGCAGTTCCTTATAATTGTTAGGTAAGACAATCCAATTCCAAAAAGAGTACGCCTCACCTGTGGTTCGATCAATTTTAATCGCAGGAGTAGCTTCAGACCACAGGGGTAGCTCCCTCACATGACGAGCTAATCGCATCACTTTGAGCCCGACAAGCAGTATTATAATGCCTGTAACCGCCCAAAACACATAGGGTAGGTTCGTCTGTAGGTCCAATCGCGCTACAAAAGTTTGCTGTATTTCCTCCCTGGGCTCATCTCCCATTTGATGGAGTAACGAAACCCAATCTTCCGTTTGTTGCACATAAACCGTTTTAGTAAAATGCAACAAAGGCAAAATAAAGCTCAGTACTATTCCCCCTGTAAAATAGTAACGGATTGCAGTAAAAAACGTCTCTTTTTTTAAAGCCAAAAAATAAAAAGCCAAAATAAAAAGCAACAAACCATTTACTTTCAATAGATACAAGATAAAAGATGTCATACGCTTGTCGTTTTAACGGTTGCTATTATCCTTATTGCGTGTAATAATCGACATAATCTCTTCCAACTCCTTTTCTGATACTTGATTATCCTGAACAAAAAAGTTGACCAAGTTGCTAAACGAGTTATCAAAGTACTTCTGCATGGTTTCTTCCATAAACATCGAACGATACGCGTCCATAGAAACCACAGGGTAATACTGGTGTGACTTTCCATAGGCTGTATGTGACACCACTCCTTTTTCCTCTAAAATGCGGATCAAAGTGGATAGCGTATTGTAATGCGGTTTGGGTTCTGGCATAGCAGCTAAAATATCATTCACAAATCCCTTTTCTAACTTCCAAAGGATATGCATAATCTCTTCTTCTTTATTGGTTAATTTTTCCATTGCTTTCTGATTTTGTGTTAAACAAACATATAACTAAAAACTTAGTTATCAAACTAATTTATTAGTTATATGTGTTTTTTTCATTTTACTCCATAAAAAAAGCACCGTAAATCACGTTGATTTACAGTGCTCTTTAAAGAAAAATAACACGTAGTCTCCTACAGCGCTTCTAAGAGTTGAAGCATCTCTTTTGGTCCAACATAGGCGTAATGTTGGTATATGATTTCATAGTTTTCATTTAAAAAAACCAAAGCGGGATAAGCGTTTTGAGTAGTCAATGCTTCTGCCAATTCATGCACACCTGCTTGAAGTCCTTTTTTCTTATATACAAATTCACGATTCTTAAAGTGAATCTTTTCCTGTGCTTCGGCATCAAAAGAAATAAAATAAGCTTTATCTCCTAATGCTTCTTGTACTGTTGTATTGGACCACGTCTTCTTTTCCATCAACGCGCAGTAGTTACACCAATTTGTATGTAAAAAAACAACAACAGGCTTCGCTTTTTCCTCCATTTTCGCTTCTAAATTAGCGAATGTAACTTCTTGTGCTTGGGCACTAACCCAACCCAAGCACAAAAAAATCAAACTAATCAGTCGAAAATGTACTGTACTTATCCCTCTCATAGGCTAACTAATTTAGAAAATGTTATATCGAACACCAATAAAACCTCTAATTCCCTGTAAAGCGGTGTAGCTATAATCATTGGGTTCAAAGATCACATCTGTTCGCCCTGGAGGTGGTGTTACTCCATTTCCAGGTTCTCCAAAAGGATCCCACCATCTAGCAATCGTATCTTCTTTAGGCAGGGTGTTGAATATGTTTTTCACTCCTCCATACACTTGGAAGTTATTTCCAAACTTCTTCGTGATCTGTACATTGGCAATAACGGTCCATGGCGAATACTCCGGTCTATAATCGTCTTCCACACGTGGCAAACGCATAGGACCTTTCCAGTCTCCTGTTAAATCTGCAGTAAATCCACTACCGAAATTATAACTTGCAACCACATTTCCCGACCATTTAGGCGAATGGTAAATTTGTTCACGTCCTCCATCTTCTTTGCGATATACATCCATATAGGTTGCTCCCGCCATCAATTTTAATGGAAAATCAAAAGCAACGTCAACATTCAAGGAGATTCCCTTCGAAATAGCATGACCATCTAGATTGGCATAAATAATTTTCGTTTGATCGGTATCCGTATCCGCATCAATTTTATTGGTAAAATAGGTATAGAACCCATTAATATCAAAATTAAACGCACCAAAATTAGTTGGTACTTTCACTGTGTAGTTTAAGTTGGCATTGTAGGATTTCTCTGGATCTAAATTTTCTGCAAAAACCACTTCTCTTGCACCAGTTAAAGCACGGTGATCTTCGGTAAATACGTTAACCACACGGAATCCTGTTCCAAAACTTGCGCGCAAAGCGTGATTGTTGTTGGGAGAGAATTTATATCCCACACGAGGAGAATGGATTCCACCATGTGTTTTGTCATAATCAAAACGATAACCAAGCAACAACTTATTTTGCTTGTTTAGCGACCATTCATCTTGTACGAAAAGCCCGGGAATTGGCGTTTCTTCCGGTTGATTTTTCACCAATCCATTTTCGTCATAAATACCCGTTGCACGTGTATTGTCATCGTAGTAGGTATATTTAAACGATCCTCCTACTAACAAGCTGTGATTCCCCAACGTCTTATCCCAATAAGCCTGAGCGAAAGCCACTTGTTGTTTTGCATCATAGGACTCTGGACCATACATAGAATTTTGTCCGTGATAGATATAGGAAAACTGAGTATAAATATTTTCTGTCGTTGGCAATTGATACATTCCGATGACCTCAAAGCGATTGGTAAAAATGCTCTCTGCATATACTTCTTCCCCACCGCGGTGTTTTTTGCGTTGCCAATTGGTTTCTCCTCCCCAGCGATCTTCATACACATAGCGCAACGCCAAACTTGCTACCTTATCATCTGGGCGTTTTAAACTAAACTTATTGAACAATGAAACGCGTTCTTGTTGGGTAACATCCGTAAAACCATCACCGTTTTTGTCTTTGCGTTCTCCAAACTTAAAGTAGTTCCCGCCAAAGAGTCCGTTTACTTTTTTTCCAAGTTTATAACCCGCACCTAAATCTAAGTTATTTTCCAACCACGTCGTCGAGAAAGCATCTACACTCAGTCTTGCTGCGTGTTCTGGATCTTTGGTAATCACGTTGATAATTCCGCCCATCGCCTCTGTTCCATACAAAGAAGAAGCAGGTCCTTTCACCACTTCTACGCGTTCAATCATACTCGTTGGAATTCCAAATAGCCCATAAACAGTTGAAAGAGAAGATACAATTGGCATCCCATCGATTAAGATCATCGTATATGGACCTTCCATTCCATTGATGTGAATGTCTCCTGTATTACAAACGTTACAGTTCAATTGCGGTTGCACTCCATTAATCATCTGTACCGCATCAAATAGGTTAGCGGTCGGGTTTTTCTCGAAGAAAGCTGGAGTATAAATTTCAACGGGTGTTACTGCATCCGACTTCAATACCGGTTTTAATGAACCTGAAATAACGATTTCTTCTAAGCTTGAATCCTCCTCTAAGTCAAAATTCAATGACGCCGTTTGCCCTTCTTTCACAGCCACTCGTTTTGATTTTCTTTTAAAACCAACGAATTCTGCATGGATAAGATAGGTTCCTGGCTGTATACCCTCTAGCTTATATACTCCCTTATCATCTGCTGTTGTTCCTTTCGAAGAGTCTTCTATAAAAACACTTGCATAGGATAAAACATCACCTTTTGAGGTAATCTTTCCTTGAATAGTTTGAGCCTCTACTGTAGCAGTAAAAAACAGTAGACACAAAAAACTTATTAATACACGCATAAAAAATTATTTACTATTAGATTAAATTAAAATTTAGGCAAAGCTAAAAATATAATTTCAATAAAAAAATTGTAAATTTGTATTTTATAAAAATCATTCCATGCTTACTTATTCAGAAGAAAACTATTTGAAAACAATTTTCCACTTGTCCCAAGGGGAAGAAAACGGAATTTCTACCAATGCAATTGCTGCGCGAATAGAAACGAAAGCGTCTTCGGTAACGGACATGATTAAGAAATTAAACGAGAAAAAACTGGTGACCTATCAAAAGTATCAAGGAGTTCGCTTAACTTCGGAAGGTCTTTTAGCGGCTAAGATGATTGTTCGCAAGCACCGTTTATGGGAAGTTTTCTTAGTTGATAAATTAGGCTTTAACTGGGATGAAGTACACGATGTAGCAGAAGAGCTGGAACACATTAAATCGGAAAAATTAATTAACAAGCTCGAAGCCTACCTTGGCTTTCCAACAGAAGATCCGCATGGAGATCCGATTCCCAATGCAAAAGGAGAGATTAAGCAGATCAAGAAAAAATTATTAGCAGAAATAAAAATTCAGCAAACGGTAATTTGTGTAGGAGTAAAAGACTCTTCGGCTGAGTTTTTACAATATTTAGATAAGCAGAAAATTGCTTTAGGCAGTGAGATTGTAATTTTAGAGATTGAGCCTTTCGATCAATCGTATTTGATTGAGATCAATGGAAGTAAAATTACTATTACAAAAAAGATTGCAAACAATCTTTTTGTACAACTGAAATAAACGCAAGGCTTACTTCCCAGTAAGCTTTTTTTTTATCAATACATCAAGAAAAGATCATGAAAAAAGTATTTAGTTCACTTGCATTAAAACATCATACATTAAAAAATAGACTTGTTGTTTCCCCTATGTGTCAATACACAGCTACCGATGGTTTCGCAAACAATTGGCACCTCGTTCACTTAGGTCAATTCGCCACAGGACAAGCGGCGGCTGTTATTCAAGAAGCCACAGCTGTTGTTCCTGAGGGACGTATTACCTATGGAGATTTGGGAATTTGGTCAGATGCGCATATCGAAAAGTTACAGGAGATTACTCAATTCATCAAAGAACAAGACTGTATTCCAGGCATTCAATTAGCTCATGCAGGCCGTAAGGCGAGTTGTGAAAAACCGTGGATTACTCGTGATCAAATTGCACCTGATCAACTCAATGGATGGCAAACTGTTGGTCCCTCAACTTTGCCTTTTAACGACTATGATCATCCACCTTTGGCATTAAGTCAACGTGAGATTCAGCAGTTGATCCAAGCCTTTAAAGCGGCAACCCAACGTGCCATACAAGCGGGCTATGAAATTATTGAACTACATGGAGCACATGGCTATCTCATTCATCAGTTCTTTTCTCCTTTAATTAATACGAGAACAGACGAGTACGGTGGGAGTTTCGAAAATAGAATTCGCTTTTTACTGGAGATTATTGCCGCGATTCAACCGTTGTTCACTACACAGAGTTTATGGGTGAGAATCTCAGCTACAGATTGGGCTGAAGGGGGTTGGACCTTGGAAGAAAGTGTGGCATTGGCACAAATTTTACAAGAAAAAGGCGTAGAAGTGATTGACGTGAGTAGTGGTGGTGGCGTGCGTCATCAAAAAATAACCACAGGTCCCAACTATCAAGTACCCTTTGCTACACAAATAAAAAACAATACTTCACTAGTTGTTGGAGCCGTTGGAGAAATTAAAACAGGGCAACAAGCGGAAGATATCTTACAACAAAACCAAGCAGACCTGATTTTATTAGGACGTGAATTTTTACGAGATCCTCATTTTGTCATGACGGCATCGGCTCAACTCGGAGAAGAAATTCCTTGGGCTTCTCAATACGAAAGAGGAAAAGAATAATTAAATTTTACATATTTTCAATGAATAAAAGCTTATTAGCCCTAGCTGTTGGAGGATTAGCTATTGGTATGACCGAATTTTCGATGATGGGCCTCTTGCCCGAAATCGCAAACGACTTAAAAATATCCATTCCGAAAGCGGGAAATTTTATCTCAACCTATGCCCTTGGTGTAGTGGTCGGAGCCCCCTTATTGGTCATGTCTTCCAACAAATACGCTCCACATAAAACCTTAATGGCCTTGATGTTGCTGTTTTCTGTTTTTCATGTGCTCTTTGTACTGTCTCCTTCTTATCCAACCTTAATTGCCACGCGTTTTATGTCGGGATTACCCCATGGAGCCTTTTTTGGTGTAGGTTCGGTTGTAGCCACTCAACTCGCCCAAAAAGGAAAAGAAGCACAAGCGGTTTCGATCATGTTTGCCGGATTAACCACAGCCAATCTGATCGGAGTACCCTTAAGCACATGGATTGGACAACATTATACTTGGCGTGAAGCCTATATGCTAATCGCTTCCCTTGGAGTGATTACCACCCTAGCTATTTATTTTTGGATTCCAAAACTACAAGCAGATACCACAACCAATACCAAAAAGCAAATGGCCTTTTTCAAAACGCCTATTGCTTGGATCTTAGTTGCCTTGATTTCGATTGGAACCGGTGGTTTATTCGCCTGGATTAGCTATATCGCTCCCATGATGACCAATATTGCCCTGATTCCAGAAGCGAATATTCCGATTATTATGACATTAGTCGGCTTAGGGATGTTTCTCGGAAACTTTGTCGGCGGAAAAATTGCGGATACCTTTTCACCCGCAAAAGCGGTTATCGTTTCCTTTACCTTGATGTCTGCTTGTTTGATTGTCGTGTATTATACGGTACACATTCAATGGATGGCCTATGCGATGTCGTTAGTTACTGGGTTAATTGCCTTTACCATCGGATCGCCCTTACAAATGTTGTTAATTAAGAATGCCAAAGGATCCGAAATGTTAGCTGCTTCAGCGGGACAAGCGTGTTTCAACATTGGCAATGCTCTAGGCGCTTTCCTTGGAGGGATTCCAATTACCTTAGGATATGGTTACAACTCACCCGAATGGGTTGGTGCGGGAATGGCGCTATGTGGTGCCATGCTTGCCTATCTGTTTATCCAATTTAAAAAAAGAGAAGAATCTTTGAAACAAGAAATTCAGTAGTTTACACCTACATTCTTAAAACAAAAGAGCTTCGATTCACAATAAGTTTATAACTTTGCACAAATAATTTTTTACAATGTATAGAACTCATAATTGTGGAGCTTTAAGAGCTTCAGATATAAATACAACGGTTACCCTTTCAGGTTGGGTTAGTAAGCATCGTGATAAAGGTTTTATGATTTGGGTTGACTTACGCGATCGTTACGGTATCACACAGCTAATTTTTGACGCAGAAAGAACAGATAAAACGGTTTTTGAAACAGCTAAAAATTTAGGTCGTGAGTATGTGATTCAAGTAACGGGAACCGTAATTGAACGCGCTTCTAAAAATCCTAATATGCCTACTGGAGATATTGAGATTTTAGTTGAGTCACTAACGATTTTAAACGAATCTAGCGTACCTCCTTTCACAATAGAGGATGAAACGGATGGTGGAGAAGATATTCGCATGAAATATCGCTACTTAGATATTCGTAGAAATCCTGTAAAAAACAGTTTACTTTTCAGACACAAAGTAGCGCAAGAGGTGAGAAATTACCTTTCTGCTCAAGATTTTTGTGAAGTGGAGACCCCTTATTTAATCAGTTCTACACCAGAAGGAGCGCGTGACTTTATCGTACCTTCTCGTATGAATCCAGGTCAGTTTTACGCTTTACCACAATCTCCCCAAACTTTCAAACAGTTGTTGATGGTTGGAGGAATGGACCGTTATTTTCAAATTGTGAGATGTTTCCGCGATGAGGATTTGCGCGCAGATAGACAACCTGAATTTACACAAATTGACTGTGAGATGGCATTCGTAAACCAAGAAGATGTTATGGATACCTTTGAAGGTATGACCAAACACCTATTGAAGTCAATCCACGGGGTTGAAATTGACAAATTCCCACGAATGACTTTTGAAGAGGCGATGCGTACGTATGGTAATGATAAACCAGATATCCGTTTCGGAATGAAATTTGGCGAGTTAAATGCCGTTGCTCAACATAAAGAATTTGGTGTTTTCAACAGTGCTGAATTAGTAGTTGGAATTGCTGTTCCTGGTGGAGCTGCTTATACAAGAAAAGAAATCGATGCTTTAATTGACTGGGTAAAACGCCCACAAGTAGGCGCATCCGGTATGGTATATTGTAAATGTGAAGCTGATGGCTCTTTCAAATCATCTGTAGATAAATTCTATGACCAAGAAGATTTGAAACAGTGGGCTACAATTACAGGAGCAGAAGCAGGAGATATCATCCTTGTACTTTCAGGTCCTGCAAACAAAACAAGAGCGCAATTAAGTGCCCTTCGCATGGAGCTAGGAAACCGCTTAGGCTTGAGAAAATCAGATGAATTTGCTCCATTATGGGTGATTGATTTCCCATTATTCGAATGGGACGAAGAATCTGGGCGTTATTTCGCTATGCACCATCCCTTTACATCGCCTAAGAAAGAAGATATGGCGTTGTTAGATACGGATCCAGGTAAAGTTCGCGCCAATGCATACGATATGGTCTTAAATGGAAATGAAATTGGAGGGGGATCAATCCGTATTCACGATAAAGTAACACAAGAACTGATGTTTAAACACTTGGGCTTTTCCAAAGAGGAAGCAGAGAAACAATTCGGCTTCTTGATGAATGCCTTCCAGTATGGTGCACCACCACACGGAGGATTAGCTTTCGGATTAGACCGTTTAGTTGCTATTTTAGGCGGACAAGAAACGATTCGCGATTTCATTGCCTTCCCTAAAAACAACTCAGGAAGAGATGTGATGATCGATGCACCAAGTGCAATTCGACCAGAACAATTAGAAGAATTACACATCGCTATTAAAGCATAACTAAAAAAGAGAGCCAATGGCTCTTTTTTTTTATGGTTGACAGTTAATCGGTTTACAGTTGATGGTCGAAATCAAATAAAAAAAGGAATGAGTTTGATGAATTCATTCCTTTTTTATTGCTTTATTTTATATAAAACCGCTTCTTGTTGATCTAATACCATATCTTCTACATAATGCAATCCTAGCTTTTCTAAGACTCTAATCGAGGCAGTATTCGCTTTCATCGCACGTCCTACAATTTCTTTCAACTGAAAAGTCTCGAATCCCACTTTTAAACAGGCTTGTGCACTTTCTGTAGCGTATCCCTTACCCCAATCTTCTTCAAAAAATCGAAAACCAATATCCGTTTGTTGTGTTTCCACATCAAACTTTAATCCGCACCATCCCAGAAATCGCTCTGAATCTTTGTGTATAACGGCCCAACGACCATAGCCATTTTCCCGATAATCACTGTAATTTTCCAAAAATATTCGAGCTTCTTCAATAGAAGTAAAAGCCGTATTTCCTGTATAGCGAATTACATTAGGATTGGCATTTAACGCAAACAATGAAGGCGCATCTGCTATTTCTAATTCCCTTAAAAAGAGACGTGGCGTTTCGAGTATTTTCTTCATTGTTAGAGTACAACTGATTTACTTCGCGTTGTACATATTCATCGCATTGTTTAATCCGCCCAAAGCAAACTCTTGAATAGCCTTAGAAGACGTTTCTAAGCGCTCTACAAGCTTTTCTTTCTCCTCTTCAGACCAATCCCCTAAGACGTAATCTATTTGCTGTCCTTTCTTAAATTCATCGCTAATACCAAATCGAAAACGCGGATAATTGGTACTGTTTAGAACGGCCTGAATATTTTTCAATCCATTATGTCCTCCATCAGAACCTTTTGCTTTAATGCGGATTGTTCCAAAGGGAATATTTAAATCATCCGTGACAACAAGTACATTTTCAATGGGAATATTCTCTTTCTGCATCCAATATTGGACAGCCTTTCCACTGAGATTCATATAGGTATTAGGTTTGAGTAACAACAGGGTTCTTCCTTTCACCTTCACTTCTGCTAAGCTACCCAACTTCACCGTTTGCCAATCGCCACCTAACTCACGAGCGACTTGGTCTACGACTTTAAATCCAATATTGTGACGGGTGTGAATATACTCCACACCAATATTTCCTAAACCGACAATTAAAAACTTTTTCATTGTATTCTCTGACTAATTTTCAACGTACAAAAATAACGTAAAGCCAAGACATTCCATAAGTTATTTCGCACAAATAAAAAAAGCGCTTGTAAAATTACAAGCGCTTTTAAGGCATATAGTGTTGCTATACTTATTTTTTCTTTGCAGGAGCTTTCGCTGCTTTTGCTGCTTCTTGCGCTGCTTTCATCGCTGCACGAGAAATTCTCACTTGACATACTACTGTATTGTCTGGGTGCAATAATTTATAGTTATTTGTTGTAATATCAGTAACATATAATTTATTACCCATTTCTAAGTCAGAAATGTTTACTTCCACGTAGTCAGGTAAGTTAGCTGGTAAAGCTCTTACTTTTAATTTACGGTTGTTGATGTTTAAAACACCTCCAGCCATAACTCCTTTTGAGTTACCTGAAATTTTAATAGGCACTTCTAAAGTGATTTCTTTATCATCGAATAATTGGTAGAAATCGATGTGTAAGATTTTGTCACTTACTGGGTGGAATTGGATGTCTTGTAAAATTGCATTAATTTTTTTACCCCCCTCTAATTCAATCACAACCGTGTGTACGTTTGGAGTGTAAACTAAACTTTTGAATGCTTTCTCTTCTGCTGTGAAGTGGATTGCTGATTGTTCTCCTCCGTATACTACGCAAGGAACCATTCCAGCATTACGTAAGGCTTTAGTAGAAACTTTACCTACGCTTTCTCTTTCTGATCCTTTAATTGTAATTGATTTCATTACTTTAAATATTTAATATTAATAATTTACATGACAAAAGTTTTGCTAATCGATAAGTTCGATTGCACATTATGCATAACCTCTGCGAACAGTGGTGCACAACTTAAAACTTTAATTTTGCTGCAAGGCTTTTTCAATGGAATTGAATCCGTTACGATTAATTCCTGTAAAGAAGATTCTTCAATTTTCTCATAAGCACTACCAGATAAGATCGCATGTGTACAAATTGCACGTACACTTAATGCTCCTCTTTCTAGCATCATATCTGCTGCTTTAGCAAGCGTTCCTCCTGTATCGATCATGTCGTCTACCAAGATAACATTACGTCCTGTAACGTCTCCGATAAGCTCCATTTTCTCAATGATGTTTGCTTGTTTTCTTTGTTTATAACAGATTACTACATCTGAATCTAAAAACTTAGAATAGGCATAAGCTCTTTTTGAACCACCCATATCTGGAGATGCAATAGTCAAATTATCGATGTTCAAGCTTTTTACATAAGGTAAAAAGATCGTTGAAGCATATAAATGATCGACTGGTTTTTCAAAGAATCCTTGGATTTGATCTGCGTGTAAATCCATGGTCATGATTCTAGTCGCTCCAGCTGATTCTAATAACTTCGCTACTAATTTAGCTCCAATTGGAACCCTTGGTTTATCCTTTCTATCTTGTCTAGCCCATCCAAAATAAGGGATTACTACGGTGATATGTCTGGCAGATGCTCTTTTTGCAGCATCACACATCAACAATAATTCCATTAAGTTATCCGCAGATGGAAACGTAGAACACACTAAGAAAACTCTTCGCCCTCTTATAGATTCTTCAAAAGAGGGTTGAAATTCACCATCACTGTAGTGTGATAATGTAACTTTACCCAATTCTACTCCATATTCTTTTGCTATCTTCTCTGCTAATTCAATACTTTGAGAGCAAGCAAAAATTTTTGCTTCTGATTCAGGATTTAACATTTTTTCTAATTAGTTGTTATGTTGTTAGTTAGCGCCTCCTTATGGTAATTCAGCGATGCAAATTTATAAAATATTAATTGACTAACGCGATTTTTTTGCTTTTTTTCTTTGTTAGAATAAATTTTTCTTTAAATTTGCACTCACAATTCAACACCAAATGCCCGGATGGCGGAATTGGTAGACGCGCACGACTCAAACTCGTGTTCCTAGGAGTGTGGGTTCGATTCCCACTCCGGGTACTAAAACCCTAACTATTAAGTAGTTAGGGTTTTTTATTTGTATTTTAGCCAACCATTAGCCGACAATTCCTTTTTTCAAATATAATCTCTCACTTTAGATTTACACCTATTTAGAAGAAAAGACATCCTTTTCAAGCTTAACGATAGGTCATAACTATTAAATTATTTAATCGATTAACAATTTTCGAAACTCAAATAAAGAAACTTCAAAATATCTTTTATCTAATCCCTCTCCCATATAATAAGTACTCCTAGGCAATAAAAACCTTGCAATATCTTCTCCTTCTAATTTTTGCACATTAAATTCAAAAATATAAGCTGAGCTTAAAGAATTTCTTTCTTGTAAAATACTAGCAACAAGATTCTCTTCGTTATAAGCATATTCCGCACCTAATACAGAAAACTTATTATCGATCACTCCTTCTCTAATACTCCTCAAACTAATAGTTTCGCCTGTTTTTCCTTCTATACTCTCCTTCATTCTATTATAAGAGAACTCATCTATAACAAAATAAAATTTAGATAATGTTTCTTGCCAATCCTCTTGTATTGTTTCATAATGATAATATCCTGAATCTCTTTCAAACAATAGAACATAAAATTTTTCTCCATTTATATCAATATTAGCCATTTGAATAGAATTAAAATTTTGATCTATATGGCTTTTCCAAAACAAATGAACTTTTTTTGTATCAATAACATTTAAGTTGGAAAACCATTTTCCAATATTTTCGTTATATGCCCAACCAATTCCTTTGGTTATTGTTTTTGTTTTATTGTAAAGCTTAGGCATAACAATATTAACTCTACTTTGTGAATACATTACCATAGATACCAACAAAACACAAATTGATACTAAAAACTTTTTAATTTCCATACTCTACACTTTTTAAAAAATCACTTCAACATTACCAAATAAAAACGTAGTAAACTTAAATTCAATTAGTTTTTTTGAAAATCCGACAGTCGATTTGATAACAACAAATGATACTTTATAACTTCTAGTAAGTTATTGAAGTAAATTTTCTTTAACTCAAGATATTCAGTTTTTAAAAATTCTAAATAGACATCAAAATCTATTACATCCTCATAATCAACCTTCAAAGTTCTCGATGCGTGCGCTTTATTTCCATTTACAATAATCTCATAAATTTGATTACCTAAATCAAGTAGTAACTGCGGTCTTTCATACATTCCTTGGCTAATACTTAAACCCAAACCTTTTCCAATATATTTAACTTTCATTTCATGAATAATACGAATATAGGAATCAAAAAAATCTATCACATTAGTTTGAATTAATAAATTTTTTTCATCACCATATTGATAAACAACAAGCTTATTTTCCAAAGTTTCTATCTCTCTTTTTAATTCACATTTTATTAAATAAAGTTCATCACTTTCAATCAATTCTAAACCTTTTAATTTGATATATGCACTTTTATAATCCAAAATTTCTTCTCTCATCTTACTTGAAAATTAATTTTTATCTTCCTCAATAATTTTTAATAAATTCTTTAATCGCTCTAACAATTCATCATACAAAACAAATTCAATATCTTTAAAACCTTCTCGCAAACTTTTAAAGCTATTTCTTTTCTTTTTTGTATTTAATTCCTTAGAATGACCAATCACTATAATTGCTCTAGGATTTATAATCTTGACATCTAAACCTGAAATAGTATCATTTTCACTTTCCTCTTCAATACTTTTCGCATAAGTGACAGCATTATCTCTGACTTTTTGCAAATAATCAGACACTTGAGCAATTACCTTAGAGACATCCGTACTTAAATAAAATGTTTTATGACTTTTATCCTCACTTAATAATTTAGTTTCACACCTTTTTAATTCATAAAAGTCTAAATACCCATAAATATCCATCAAAACTAAATCAGGATATTTTGTAATGCCTGTAGCAATATTTTTAAAATCTATTTTATTAACATAACGGCTATCAAACAAGGTTATATATTTATCGAAAAAACTTTGCCAAACACTTTCTAATGGATCATTCGTCAAATGTTTTTCATACTGCCTTATAATATCTTTTAAAGTAATTAATTGTGCATTTTTCAACAAGCCAGTATTCAATTTATCTACAACATCTTTCCTTTTAAATTTAGCAATAGCTTTGACATAAAAGTCTCCCAACCTTTCAACTTCTTCTACGGTAAGATTACTAATCAATTTATCATTAAGATTCCTAAAGATCAAATCTTTATTATTGTTAGTTTCAGTATAATCAAACTTAACATCAGGGCATATTTCCACTAAAAAATTTTTCAATAAAATTTTATTTGTATCAGAATGCGCTCGTTTTTCTTGATTCAAATTAGCTAATAAAACATCCAAATCTGCATAATTAATAATTAATTGATTATCTATTTTGCTAGACTCTGTTTCTACTGAAATTATCAAAGTATCAATCTCATAAAGTGGAAATTTATATTTAAAAAATCTATTGACATTAGGGTTAGTAAATCCAAATCCGAGATCACTAATGAATTTAGGAAGTTCAATACTATCATCTCCTTCTTCTTCAAAAAGCTCAATCCTTATTAGTCTTATAATATCTCCTTCAAAATAATATTCACAATAACACTCTTCCTCATTAGTTAAAATAGAATAAATATGAGTGAGATTATCAACATCTTCATCTTCTAAATCTTTTCGATAAAATAAAACCTCTTCTTTTCCTTTATCATTTACACTTTCCTTAGAGTATAAAACAAATCTTTTATTTTGGTAAACTTCATTCATAATGATTACTTTTTTCACACTTGTCTCAAATATAACAAATAGTTAAAAAAATACATACAAATAATTGATTAGTATAAAACTCGAGAAATCAAGGAAATCTATTAACTTAGTTGCTTCAAAATTTTCTAAAATGAAAACAGGAGATTACAGTCACATAACAACAGAACAATATAGAAACTTCAAATATCAAAAGTTTGTACGTGATTATGATCTATTCATGCTAAATCAAGTGCATATGCGCTATTTGGCATTAGAATCGGATGAAATTAGAGAGCAAACAACATTAAAGGAAATTGAAGTTACCGTCATTAAAGAACTAAATCAATACTTCTTAAGAAGAATGGATATTCTTACCCGTTACTATGATCATTGTTGGGAAACAAATAAAGAGAACCTGATAGAAACTAAAAAATTCAAATTGTATCATGATCATTTAAAGGTTAACTTCCTTACTTTTAAATTATCTCACATTGATGATTCTCAAAAACTAGCTAAACTATATTTTAAGAACACCAAACCAATAGAAAGAAAATCGCTAGTCAATGGCAAAACCTTAAATCTACTTGATCGCTTTAATCTAGCGAATGAATTACTTGATCTAGAAAAAAATATACGAAAATTAAATATCCAAGATTTGGAAAAATACGAGTTAGTATCAATTATATTGGGATGCGACAAGGACAATGCAAGGAACTTAATGAACAATCGATACAACGCAAAACCTAACGATTTACAAGAATTATACGATAAATTAAACTTACCCAAATAAAAAGGGTAAGTTTTTTTTTACCCACATTTTACCCATAGCATGCCTTTTTTACTCCTTTGTACCATAATACTAAAACAAGTTTATTATGGATCAATTACAAATACTACAATGCTCACCTGAGCAATTAAGACAACTCATCAAGGAAAGCATCAAAAACGAACTAGAAGCCTTTAAAGAGTTTTATCAACCTCAAGACACGGCGATTGAATTTATGACTCGCAAAGAGGTAGCAGAATGCTTCAAAGTCAACCTATCTACTATTCACAATTGGTGTAAAAATGGCAAACTCATCCCTCATGCAATTGGAAATCGCATCTATTTTAAACGCGATGAGGTAATTAATAGTTTAGTCTGCTTAAAACTATAATCTCCTTAAGCACCAACAAAGCCATTTTTTGCACTTTTTTATCTAAATCGACTTTATTTTTATTTATATAAAAATATATTATAACAAAACACAGCAGAAAACCAAATTAAAGTAGTTACCTCTACAACTACTAATGGCTCTATTATATCCAAATTTAATTTATTAAATAATTATAAAAATTTAAAAAAATAATAGATGATTAATTATATATATTATACATTAAAACAATGTAAAGAATTAAATTTAATACCCTTAAGTATTGTTCAAATTAGAAGAAGAATAAAAGAGGTATTATATGCCCCTAGTGATAAAAGAGCAGTATATCAAAAAATAAATGGGAAAATAACCATCCTTTTGGAAAAGCAATATGCTAAATCAATTCAGAGGATACGCAAAAAACACAGTAAACAAGATATTACCGTCGGTCTTATTAAAACCGAAATAACCATACATTTTGCTATGGAATTTAATAATCAAAGCTTAGCCTCCTTAGTCTCATTCTATCCGTCAAAACATCCTCTTATCTATGTCATTGAAGGGAAAAACAGTAAGAAGCATTTACATATGGGCGTTTGTGAAGATATTAATCAAGCTAAAGAATTAGTGATGACCATGCTTGACGCCTATTATATTCCCCTCATGGATACAGACGTTAAAATAAGCCCTATGATAGATCTAAAAAAATTCAGCAATTATGTAGAAAAATATGACATACTAAATTATCACAATTTCACAAACATGGATTTTACAATAGACTATAAAACCCAATGTGAACTTTACCTCAAAAATAACCCAAGCAGAAAGAGTCTCATATCTCCTTATAAAAAAAAGCATTTTACCAACGAAGTATTTAAACATAAACTCGGACAATCTAAAAAATGTAGATAATAATTCTAGTCCATTACGAACTAACATCAAGCAAACAATATCACATAGTCGGTCTAAATGCATAAACAAGCGTTTTAAGACAACAACGCATAGCCGAAGTAGTATTTTATATTATTTAAAAAATAATCGATTAAATCAACCGAAAACAATCAAAATTACTACATCTGCATTAAGATGTAGTAATTTCATTCAATAATTCAGAAACCCTTTCACCTAATTTTGTCATTTTAACAAAACTCTCAGTACTACCTATAGTCGCAAATTCTATTAAATTATGACTAATCATAAAATCAATGATTTCATTGTTATCATTTGTTTTAATACGCTTACCTTTTTTTATGCTTAAAATTAATGCTTTTAAATCGTTGTAGTCGTTTTTATCAATTTTATCAAAAATTAAACTAGCTTTATCGCCTATTTTACTATCAGATTGATCCTCAGGTTTTGTAAAGCTTTTTTGGATATTACCCTCTAACATCTCCTTTTCAAGTTTATCCGCTCTTTGTTCTTCCTTATATCTTTTTTCTCTTTCGTTAGCTATATCAGACTCAAGTTTTGTATATCTCACTTGTAGTTTGTTATATTCATCCTTCGTAACTATAGAGTTTTTATCTGTTATTTTATATACCCATGGAGTTAATTTTTTTTCAAATACATTAACGATGAGCCTAGATAAATTCAATAACAAATAAGTTAGAATGAGTACACCAAACGAGATTAATATATTCCAAAACAAATTTTCAATTAAAGGACTTCTTTTAAAGTATATCTCTATTGCGACAATTTTTTCATCCATACTACAGTCTTTATCAAAATTGAAAAGCATATAAATAAACTCCCAATTTCTAATAATCCAAACACCAACGTATGTTCCTAAAAAAGGATTCTTTGTCTTCTCTTTTATATTGTCTCCAAAAGAAACGAATAAATCTTTAATCATAATTAGATACAGCTATTTAAAAACCAATGCAAATAAAGGCATTTAACTTAATTTGTACAAAACTACAATATTAGCACCTTGTTTTATCACGCCGATATTAAAGAAATACATAAAAGATTAGTTTCTACCATTTCTAGCTTCACTACAACATTTCATTGAACAATATTTTCCTATACTCGGTTTGTCATCACTAACCTTTTCGCATGAAGAAATATTGCCAAAATGAGTATAGTGATTACCTCTAAAAGTTTTACCACACCAACCACATGTTTTGCTTAAATAAGAGGAAGAACTATTACTACTTCCTGAATAAGATGATCCATTATAGTTGTCATAATTAGTACTTGGACTATAAGAATCCCCAGAGTTTGAATCCCCTGATCCAAAAGCTAATAAAATAAAAAATCCTATCAACGCTAGTGCACCAACATTCTTTAAAAGACTATTTTTCATATTGTTTTAATTTTAAATTAATTACTATTATACTCATTGAAAAACCTAGAAATGAAACGATCAAATCAATCCAATCAAAAGTGCCAAGAAAAAGATTAAATCCTTGTAAAATTTCGACACCAACTCCAAGTGTGAAAGGAACGATTAGCCAATATCTACCATACTTTGGACTCTTCCTCCAATAGATAACCAATGCTGAGGTCATACTATAAACCCAAAGACCATCAGGCATTGAATAGTATAACCATTGAGGTAAAAGTTCCTTAAATCCAATTAAATCAGCTCTTAGAGACTCTATCAAATTATCTAATCCTAAATAAGAAAACCACCTAAACATTACTAGAGATTTAGACCTACAAAAAATATAAATAAGTCCACCCAGTAGAAGTGGTAAAACAGAATGAATGAATATCAGCTTAAATAAATGCTTTTTATAACTAATTCCTTCTAGATTTTTTTGCTCTATTACAGTATGAAATGAAGTCTTATTCCCCGAATCCTTGCCTTGAAATAAGATAGTCGTATACTCTGTATTTACAGGATTATTACCAAAATCTAGTACCTTCATTATTGTTATAAATTCATTAGACAAAACAATCATATATGATTGTAATGATGCAAATATAATAAAAGTTCTTTATCTCCAATCATAAATGATAGCAATATGGAACAAGATGAAATAATAAAAGGGATTGGAAACCAGATTAGAGCACAAAGGGAATTGAAAAAATTAACTCTTATGCAGTTTGCAGACAAACTAAACATTGAATATAACAACTTAATACGCATTGAAAAGGGAAGAACTAATCCAACAATAGGAACACTTATCAATATATGCAACCAACTAGATATAAAACTAAAAGATTTAGTTGATGTGTACTAAATATATACAAAGGTTTATCTCATTAAGCACTTGAAATACATTGATATTTATAATAAAAAACGAATTTTGTTTATATAGGTTAATCTTTTAGTTTTGTTAAAATTTTCACACCTAACGAATGAATAAAATAGTTGACTTTATCATTGATTCTATAAACGCGAGCAGAGACCGTTTAAAAATGTCTATTGTTACTTTTTATATTGCACTCTTAGCGCTATTTCATTGGAGAGTTTTCGCCATACTATTTTTTGGAGGACTTCCTATGATGGAAAAAATATGTGAAATTGATGCACTATATTCTCAATGGGAATGGTATGACTATATCTTAAATCCAGTATTAGTTTTATTGGTATCTGTACTCTCAATGATATTATTTCCTACCATCATGTTGCTTACCGATAAACTGGTCATAAAAATAGCAATTAAAAGAAAAAACAATAAAGAACTAGAAGATGATCAAGACAGAGAAAAAGAAATAAAAATAGTTCAACATCAATTTAGACTTAAGCAAGAAGAAACAGGTAATTTACAACAAGGAGAATATCTTAACAAGATTCAAGAACTACAAACCACCATTTTAGATAACTCTAAAGAAAAAAGAACTCTAGAAAAAGACTTAAAAGAGGAAAGAGAAAAACAAAAAACAGCAATTTTAAATTTAAAAAACGGATTTGATAAAGTTGAAAGCAATTATAAACAACAAATTGAAGAGCTTAATAGACAAATTAATACAATCACACTCCAAAACATTCCTCATACAGAATTACTATTTGAAGTTCCCGCTAATATAAATAATATGGAAACAAGATACAGACTTCATGACATCAATGAGAAATATCTGTACTTAAGTCTAGAAGACAAAAAATTTCTAGATGACCTTATATACACGCAAATAGATGACCTAGATAAAACAGAGAAAAAATTAAATTATAATATTAAGAATAACGAGACTCTTTCATATCTCAACTTACATGAGATACTAATTTCTCTAACCAAAATTAGAGTTATTACTAAAATGATTGAAAACCGAAATCAACTAAACCTAATTGTTAATTTAACAGAGTTACGAAATCTTCTTATACACACTTAAAATTCATTTTCAAGCCATCTGTAACCTCACACATCATTATAGAGTATTACAATAATTATACCCCCCTCCGTTATAGATAAGTCTAATATTAATCCTCTTCAAAAGAGTTTCATGTATCCGCTTAGTCCTAAATCAATTTACAAAAAACACCCCCTTTATATAGACAAGCGAGTTTATAAAGAACGGTTGAAAAAAAATTTTATATTTTTTTCAGTACATCAAGACCTAATTTAAGGAAAATTAACATAATTTAACATCTATATACTCCCTCCTTAACTTCATATAGACACACAAGTCAATACACCACTAACACACTAACTAAAAGCAACTTACAGTAAAAATAAAGATTTAAAAAAGAGAGGCTATTAACGTAGTTATACTAGTTTTTCAAAATATTCTAAAAACAATTTTGCATTTGCATCCTTATCCAGACGTTTATTGATATACTTCAAAAAAACACGTTCCTCGGAATGCCCTGTAATCCCCATTAAAATAGGTGTAGGTACTTTACCATAAAAATTAGTAGCAAACGAACGTCTAAAGCAATGTGAGGTAATAAAATTATATTTTGGCAACATAACCAATTCTTTTGCTCCTGTCTCTTCATTCACAAAATAACCTTCCGTTTCTTGGTTGATTTCGGCTATTTCGCAAACCTTTTGAATATGGGTATTTATTTTGTTGATTGACACACGCTCTGGAAAATGATGTAATAAAATATCTAACACATATTCTTTACTTACACCAAGCGTAACATCCTTCTCTGTTTTCTCTTGAATTAAATCTATCAAAACACCATTTTTAATGCGTCTTAAATTCTTAGGAGTTAATTTTAGCAAATCGCCTCCTCGCTGACCAATATAGCAACCAATCAAAATCCATTTCTTCACATTTTCTAAATGAGGCGTTGGCATTGTTGCATGGTATATTTTGTCTATCTCTTCAAATGACAACGTGTGAATATAACGATCCTTGTCTTGTTGTCTAAATGGTTTAAGTTTGATTGAGTGAGGAGTAACAACTATATCATTCTTTTGCGCATCGTGACACACCGTCTTAATGAACTCAAATTGTTTCCCTGCGTAATTAACCGTAAATCCCTTATCATTTAACAACCATGTTTTAAATTTATCCGTCAAGGCTTTATTAATATCCCGAAATAAAATTTTAGTCTTTAATTTCTGTTCAAATTCTAAAATGATTTTTTTAAATGAATTATAGTTCTTAATCGTTCCTTTACTCAATCCAATTTTTCCTCCTCTTGTTTCCCTTGTAGAAGCATGATCAATTATGTATTGAATATAATTTGCGAATATATCTTGGTCAACTATATCTACGCGATTAAAACACGTCTTAATTTGACTATCCAACCAACTACCATCTATCAGGACTCCATTGGCAGAATCTTCGTTTAAAACGCCAAATAAATGCCCCGAAAGCTTATTCAGATTTCTAATTAACAACTTATTCTCTGCGCTGTTTTGTTTGGGCATATTTGTTGCACTACTCCAATCCTTAGCATCAATGGAAAAACCTGTGCTTTTTTTTAAATCCAACTTCCTACCATTCGAAATGCGAACGTGAATTTGCGCATTGTCTTTTTTCGCTTGCAGAATAAACTTGATTGTAGCCATATTATAATTCTATTTACAGATCCCAAAAGTAATCTAAAATTTTATTTAGCCAACATTTAGCCAACATTATTGCAATCTTATTAGATTTAGTTGGATCTAAACCAATCCCAAACAGGTAATAAAAATACATTTAACTTATTGATTTTCAATACAAAAACATTAAAAACCAAACACTTACAATTTAAGCAGATATAACGAGTAGTTGTGTGGGTTCGATTCCCACTCCGGGTACTAAAAAAAGGCCTAACTCAATGAGTTAGGCCTTTTTAT
This sequence comes from Myroides sp. C15-4, assembly GCF_050522745.1. Classification (NCBI taxonomy): domain Bacteria; kingdom Pseudomonadati; phylum Bacteroidota; class Flavobacteriia; order Flavobacteriales; family Flavobacteriaceae; genus Myroides; species Myroides sp. C15-4. The sequence continues at coordinate 54,171 of NZ_JBMVQX010000027.1, forward strand.
TTATGGTTTTAGCCAACCATTAATTGGTGTAATTAATTCAACTTTATCTTACTTTGAAAACAAAAGGATTCATCAAAACGAGTCTCAACTAGGTACCAAACTATCTTTGGTAATTCCATTTAAAAACCATCCCACATCTTTTTTCTAACCTAAAATCGCTAATTCGATCAAAAGAATTCTACATACGGAAAAAGCCCAACTGCATTAGTTGGGCTTTTTTTTATCGCATTTGAAATAGTCTCAAAGATAAAGTCCTACTTAGCTTTTCTTTCTTTACTACATTATTTCGCATCATCTGCAGAAGGCCCATACATTCCAGGAATTGGAATATCCAACAGACGCAAGTAAACAGACAGCTGTCCTCTATGATGATAGATGTGATTGTTGACAAGGAATCGATTTGCTCCAACTTTAGGCATTTCAACAATCGTGTGATCTCCAGCTTTCAACGCCCATGACTCCATCCATTGCTCCTCTGTAGTCGTTTCAATTGCCTGTATCACGCGTTTTTCAAACACATCAATTAATTGTAACAACTCCTCCGTTGTTTTGGCTTCTAATGGCTTGTATTCCGTGTGAAAGTTCAAAGAATCTTGCTTTGTGATCCACTCCGTCCACACAATTAATTCAACAATATGCTTAGACAAATCTCCTAAACTCATTGATTTTACATGAGGCTTCCAAGACCATTGATCTGTTGGTACACAAGCAATAATTTTTCTTGTACTAGTTAATTCATGCTGTAGTTCTAGCAAAAAACTTTTGTTAATACTCATAATTCAAGTTGTTATTTTTCTTCTAGGAAAGCTACGAAACCAAACGCACAAAATCAATTTATTTGAAGAATATAATTTTGCTCGAAAAGGAAAACCTTCACCAAAAGAAAGAAGTTACTTTTGAGTTGTTTATCTTTGTGAAAATCAAAAAAATTGAATCGAGAATCTACCTATCTTTCCTTTGATGAAGCGAAACGCAAATTGGAAAATTACTGTGCGTATCAAGACCGTTGCCACTCCGAAGTAGTCAACAAAATGTTTCAATTGGGTATAACACCTCAAATACACGACGACCTTCTTGTTCATCTAATCGAACATAGTTTCTTAAACGAAGAGCGATTTGCCAAGAGTTTTGTGCGCGGCAAACATCGTTTGAGTGCATGGGGTAAGAATAGAATTACTTCAGAACTAAAATTCAGAGACATTAATCATCGTTTAATTACTTTAGCACTTGCGGAAATTGACGATGAAGAATATTATCAAACTTTCGATCGCATTAGCGAAAACAAATGGAATCAGTTAAAAGATACTGATATACAAAAGAAAAAACAAAAGTTTCAAGCTTATTTATTTCGAAAGGGATATGCCATGTCTGACATAATAACAAAGACTCAAGAACTAGAAAGCTATAGTCTATGAACTTATTTTAAGCCCTTTTGCGGGCTTTTTTTTATTTAGACAACATTCTTCTCACTGATGTAGTTAGTAGAGTTTAGTAGAGGCTTTGATTTTTGTGCGGTTTGTTTGGATGGAGAAGGGAAATGAGAAATGAGAGAAGGGAAATGCGTGAAATTTTCAATACAAAGAAGATGTTCTCTTTAATTGCGTGATTTGTTCACCAGCAGATTCTACTCTT
>NZ_JBMVQX010000028.1:0-54190 GCF_050522745.1 Myroides sp. C15-4
TTTTCCAAACCATTTATTACTATATTTAATAATGAAGTTAATGTTTAAAAACGGTCAACCATATTTAGGGACGTTCACCACTCACCACTCACCACTCACCACTCACTAATTAACAATTGGAGCTACGATTGGCGTATTACTATGTACCACAACGAAGGTAGAAATCGCATAGAAAGCCTTGTTTTCCGGATTGTTAGCCGTCCAAGGTTCTAGTTTGTAGTTGAAGTTTAGCGTTTTATTTTTTAAATCTCCTGTTAAGTTATTGATGTAGGGTGGAACAACCATTCCTGGACACCAACCTGCACGATCAGGTTTCCAATTTCCTGGTGCTTGATTGTTGATCGGATTATTTGCACAACCAATGGGTCCCATATAATGTTCAAAAGCATCGGCTCCATCTAGTTGAATGTGATGTGTTCGAAAACACCATTCTGCACATCCTCTTCTCTCTTTATTTTCATCTACATCAAATGGTGTGGCATGTCCCCAACCAGAAATTGTAGTTCTGAAGTAGGCCATTTCTGTATTGGCTGGAAGGGTAATTTTTCTCGCTAAATCTGTCGTTTCAGCTGTACCATAAGGAACGCCATCTATAGACGATTGGTTGTATTGGTATAATGGAGTTACAGCACTGTATTTATAAGCAGTTTCTCCATAAATGAAATCAAAGTCAACGCTGTATACACGACCTTTAGCTAACCAAGTTTCCGTGTAAATCTTGATTTCTGTATCTCCTGTTAGTAGCGATTTGAAATCCGTTACATCAAATTCCCATCCGCGTTCTAATTTTTCCGATCCTACCCAATATGGCGTGATAAAACGTCCAATCTCATACCACTCGTTTGTTTGTTTATTTTTTACATATATATTGGCAAAGCGATCCCATTCATCACATTCATTATTTACACACGGGTTTTGTACGTACATTTTTATCGTTTGTACTTTTTCAATATCGGCAGGAAAGGTAAACGTTCCTTCTTCACTTTGTGATAAACCTTCGCCAAAACCTACTTTGACATCTTTAAACGTTTTGTAATTGAATGTACCTTCTTTTACGGGTTCTTCTCCAGGGCCTTCTTCTCCAGGACCTTCTGTTTCTGGTTTCTTTTGTGGACTGCTATCATCTGAAGAACAAGCAGCAAACCCAAGTAGTAAGCTACAAATTATAAAACAAAGTAATAAACCTCTTTTGCTCATTGTTTTTTTTTAAGTGTTATATAAATGTGAATATAGTTAAAAAAAAGTAAAAAAATAAAGGTCGAGTAAAGATTAATCGGAAATAGAAAAAATGTTTCTAATGGATCAAGGTTGAGGCACGTTATTTTTTTATAAATTTAAGGGGTACGTTTAAATTACTTCTTTATGGCCACTGACTCAAAACGTTTGATTCCCAATTCTATTTTAGTGCAGATAGGATTTTTAATGCTGATAGGTTTTGTCTTTTATCTCTTAGCAAGCAATTTGATTTTTTTTCTCCCTGGTTTTTTGGGAGCCCTGTGTTTATTTGTTTTGCTTTTGTCTCCTTATCGCTGGATGACGCAGAAAAAAGGTTGGAATAAGACGGGGTCCATTGTACTCTTAATGTTGAGTAGTAGTTTACTGGTATTAGCTCCTTTGTACTTACTCATCCAAACGTTGACGAAAAAAGTCCTCGTCGTTTTACAAGATAAGGATAAGATTCAAGAAGGTATTGAATCGACGGTCCGCAGTTTGAGAGATAACTACAACATTGATATCTTTAATGAGAATACCATTAGCAAAGCAACGGAAATTGGAACAGAAGCCTTTCAGGCTATTGTTAATACTTCTGTAAATAGCATTGTTGAAATCGCTGTAGCCTATTTAATGCTGTATTTCTTACTGAAAGAATACCGACAAATACAACGTTGGATCATGCAATACCTTCCAATGAAAGAAAGCAATATAGAGGAGATGAAGGTTGATATGAAGCGCTTAGTTGTTTCTAATAGCGTAGGTGTACCGTTAACTGCTTTTATTCAAGGTATTGTAGCTTTTATAGGTTATTTGATCTTTGGTGTGGAAGATGCTTTTGTGTTTTTTATTCTCACGGCTTTTGCTTCTTTGTTGCCCGTAGTTGGAGCAGCGGTTATTTACATTCCTTTGGTGTTGATGTTGTTGGCAAATGGACAACAAGGAAGCGCTATTGGTTTGGGGATTTATTGTCTAGTAGTTGTGGGAACTTCAGATAATTTAATCCGATTTTTATTGCAAAAGAAAATGGCTGATGTCCATCCTTTAATTACCATTTTTGGGGTAGTGGTTGGCGTCAATATTTTTGGATTTATTGGTATTATCTTTGGACCGATTCTATTTTCTTTATTTATGTGGTTAATTAAAATCTACTACCGAGAATTTGTAGGATCTACCACAACAAAAATTATAGAAAAATAAAAGAGATGAAACTTATTTATATCCATGGTTATGGTTCAAATCGAGCATCGAGAAAATTCGTACTCCTTGAACGTCATTTTACCTCCTATGAAGCAAGGTGCCCAGAATGGACGCCTGAAACGGCTTTTGATTTGTGGCTGGACAATTTGTATAACAGTCTGAAAACAGAACAAACAATTGTGCTCGTTGGCGATTCTACAGGTGCTAATTTTGCCTATCAAATAAAAGAAAAGCGAAAAAAAGAGGGATTACAGACCATTTTGGTCTTGTTAAGTCCACTGTTGAGCTATTCCCAGCGATTAAATAAAAACTTGGTTTTTACGGAAAACTTGAAAAATAGTCTGGTAGATATTTTTTCGCCTGCTGATGCTTTTCTCTTGATTGGTAAACAGGATGAAACATTGGATTTGCGCCAATTGAACCCCTATACGTGTATAGCCAGTGAATTGGTGTACCTCGATGACACACATCGACTGCCTTTATTTGAAGATTATTTAGGGTATATTTCGGCTTATATTGCACGTCAAGTATTGATTTTGTCCAAATAGAAAGCAGAAACACTTGGATTGGATTATCCCAGATTAAGCGATAGACATATAAACGAAAAGTAATTATAAAAAATAGGACTGAATTAGCAATAAAAGCATACTATAGTAGGGTTCTAGCGTTAATGAAAGAGAGATGAAGTAGAAATACTTTGGAGTATTTGGCTAATGCTTAATCTGGGATTATCTTTGTTTTTACAAGTAAATGAAATAGCGAGACTAAACAGTGAGATTATGAGTGGAAATACCTTTGGCAAATACTTTAGCTTAACGACGTTTGGAGAATCCCATGGGGAGGCACTTGGGGGAGTCATTGATGGATGTCCTTCGGGTGTGGTTTTGGATTTGGAAGCCATTCAACGCGAAATGGATAGACGAAAACCAGGACAATCGACTTTGGTGACTCAGCGCAAAGAAGCCGATGAAGTGAAGTTTTTATCGGGTATTTTTGAAGGGAAAACAACGGGAACTCCTATTGGCTTTACCATTGCTAATAACAACTCCAAATCGCAGGATTACGACCACATCAAAGAGGCGTATAGACCCAGTCATGCCGATTATGTGTACGATAAGAAATACGGATTTCGCGACTATAGAGGCGGAGGGAGAAGTTCAGCTAGAGAAACGGCTTGTCGCGTAGTAGGTGGCGCAATTGCCAAACAATTGTTAGCACCATTGCGCATTACAGCCTATGTTTCGGCTGTTGGATCAATTCGCCTAGAAGAACCATATACAGCCCTCGATTTGAGTTTGGTTGAGTCCAACACTGTGCGCTGCCCAGATCCACAGACCGCGCAAGCCATGGAGCAACTCATTCGACAAGTAAAAAAAGAAGGAGATTCTGTAGGGGGGATAATAACCTGTGTAGTTCAACAGGTTCCCGTTGGATTAGGCACTCCTGTTTTTGATAAATTAGACGCTGTCTTAGCACAAGCTATGTTGAGTATTAATGCGGTAAAAGGAGTGGAGTTTGGAAGTGGCTTTGCAGGGACTACATTAAAAGGAAGTCAACACAATGATCTTCTTCTGCCTGATGGAACAACACAAACGAACCATGCAGGTGGTATTGTTGGCGGAATTAGCAACGGAATGGATATCTATTTTAACGTAGCCTTTAAGCCCACAGCGACTATCATGAAAGACCAACAATCCATCAATGCCAATCACGAAATTGTTACCGTTCAGGGCAAAGGACGCCATGATGCTTGTGTACTACCAAGAGCCGTTCCTATTGTAGAATCGATGACCGCTTTGGTACTTTTAGATTTGCTGATCGAGCAATACGGCAAAGCAGGATGGAAACAACTTCAAGAATAAGCAATTATTCTTGAAGCATATAACCTGTTCCTTTAATGGTATGAATTAATTTGCCTTTTGTTTCGTCAATTTTATTTCGAATATACGAAATGTAAACATCGACAACATTGGTATTGGTATCATACTGAATTCCCCAAACTTGTTCTAAAATTTGAGTTCTCGAAATAACACGCCCTTTATTTTCCAATAGATATAACAAAAGTTTGTATTCTTTTGGCGATAGATCAATGACCTTGCCGTTTTGTGTAACCACGTGTTTTTCGGGATCGAGTTGTAAGTCCCCACAGATATAATAATTCGTTTTATTCTCGTAGTTGAACTTGGTTCGCCTTGTTAAGGCATTGATACGAGAGAGCAATTCACTAAAGTGAAAGGGCTTAGTCAGGTAATCATCAGCACCGCCGTCTAAAGCGTCAATTTTATCTGTTGTATCACTCAATGCACTTAGCATTAAGATTGGGGTATAATCCTTTTTAAAACGAATCATTTTCGTTAGTTGAATTCCGTCAATACCCGGTAGCATAATGTCCATGAGAATCAGATCCCAATCTCCATTGAGAATGAGTTTTCGCGCTTCATCGCCAGAGGAAGCCAATTGAACATGCATTCCTTTTTCTTCTAACCCTTTGACTATGAATTCACTAATTCGCTTGTCGTCTTCAACTAGTAATATATTCACTATTTATTGATATTTGAATTTGATTTCATAAAATCAGAAACGAGATACGCAATTAATTTACCTACTACGTGATTATTGGTTGGGTAATCTAAGGTAGGCGCTCCCTCGCAAATGTGTAAATAAGCAACATGAGTCGATTCGGCAAAGAAATGAAGGAATTGACGGGTGCGTTCTGCAGAAAAACCTGTAGGCGTAATAGCACTACTTGCAATTTGCGGAATTGCATCTAAGTCAATCTCAATGCCGTAAAAACCAGTATCAATGTGTTTCTTAGCATTTAATAATTCATTGCTAAACGACTTTTCTTTGCGGATATTTATTTGTTCATACGTATTGTATTTTACGCGATCGGTATGAAGTTTAATTGCGCTAAAAATACCTTTTGATGTATAATTTTCGTGTAAACCAAAGATGAAGTAATTCTTGAGGAATCCTTCTTCAAACGCATAGGAAAAACCATTGCCACTGTGTCGACCTTCGAGTGGTCTAAAATCGGTGTGAGCATCAAAGTTAATCGCGTTGATGGCTTTTCCTTTAGCCAAAGCAGTACCCTTAATATTGCCATACGCATTGTTATGTCCCCCGCCAATGACAATGGGTATTTTATTTGCTTTTACGATTTTTGCAATCAAATGAGATACTTCTTTATCGATGAGCTGTACCAATTCAAATAAGCGTTTGCGATCTGCTTTATTCGAAGGATCTAAGTGTTGTGCTTCTTCCATTTCAGCATAAAAGTCGAGGTGGCCTAAAAGGGTCACCCAATAGCCTTTGTTGAAGCGGTTGTGTTGAATATTCAAAAAGGTAGCGATAAATTTATCCCAAGCCGTTGCTGCTCCAGTACGGCCAAAGTTTGCTTTTACACCAATGTCTTCAGGGATGCCCAACACGACGTATTTACTTTCGTTTTGTGTAAGTTCCTTTTCCCAATCCGAAGGATTTTGAATCACATGTATGCGTTCTCCTAATTTGATTTCCCCGTTTCTTAAACTCGTCAATTCAAGGAGGCGATCTCTTGTGAAAAATGTAAGTTTAGCTTTTGTCATGTCGCAGTATTTTTGGTGTTCTTTTTTGTTTATTAGTTTTTATATGGTTGAATTTGACCATTTAAGATAACCGTTCCAATGGGGTTGCTGGCAAAAGCATAAGGGATCTCGTAAAAAGAGTGCAGGGGTTTGGTAATGATAACGCTGGCCTTTTTACCTTTAGTGATGCTTCCGTGTGTTGTTCCTACACCCATGGCATATGCCCCGTTAATTGTTGCAGCATTGATCGCTTCCTCTGGGGTTAGCTTCATTTTAATACAAGCCGTCGCAACCACAAAATTCATATTGCCTGAAGGGGTAGTTCCTGGATTGGAATCAGATGCCAAAGCTAGAGGTAATCCTGCGGCTAACATTTTTTTCGCTGGTGTGTAGGGAATGGAAATAAAGAAGGAACAAGTCGGTAAAGCCACAGGCATTGTTCCGCTATTTTTTAAAACTTCAATATCTGCATCCGTAACAATTTCCAAGTGATCCACTGAGAGCGCCTCGTGTTTTACACAAGCTGCAATACCGTCAATCGCCGTAAATTGATTAACGTGAATCTTAGCGCGTAGACCATATTGTTTGCCCGCTTCCATAATACGCGTGGTTTCTTCCACAGAAAAATAGCCCGTTTCTAAAAAGGCATCGATGTATTCTGCTAAGTTTTCTTTGGCAATAGCAGGAATCATTTCGTTGACAATCAGGTCGATATATCCTTTGTGGTTGTCTTTGTATTCGCTGGGAAAAGCATGTGCACCTAAAAAAGTAGCCTTGATTGCAATCGGATAGTTCTCTTTTAAACGCTTAATTACGCGTAACATTTTTAACTCAGATTCAACAGTTAAGCCATAACCTGATTTAATTTCGACTGCGCCTGTTCCTTGTGCAATAACCTCTTCAAGGCGGTATTTTGATTGTTCGTATAACTCTTCCTCACTCGTTTCTTGTAGTTTTTTGGCCGAATTGAGAATTCCCCCACCGCGATTGAAAATTTCTTCATAACTCAATCCATTAATGCGATCGACAAACTCTAAGGTTCTATTACCAGCGTATACTAGGTGTGTATGGCTATCTACCCAAGTAGGAAGTACCACACACCCCTGTGCATCGATCACTTCCGTATGGGCTTGATCAACTGGTGGACAATCTTCCATCTTGCCGTAATCTACAATGTGTTCTCCTTCAATTAATAAAAAAGCATCGTCTAGTTTAGGTAACACTTTCATCGCTTCGCCTGCAATCAGTTCTACGTGTTCCGCTCTTGTTTGAAGTAATTCTTTTATGTTTTTTATTAAAATTCTCATGTTGTTTACTTATTTTTTTGATAGGTATAAAAGTACGGTTTAAAAATGTTATATATTTAAACAAATTTACTAATGTGAAACGAGTTAAATATAGTAAAATAAGAAAACTTCAACCCAATATGTTGGAATATTCTGGTTCTTTTCCTGATGTTCCCATTTCCATGCAGCTGTTTATTTATACAGAAGACCACTTCGAAGAGTATAATGACTTAAGTTTAAGGGAAATAGAAGAGGTGTTGAAGAATTCTAGCGCAGAATCTATCAAGTGGTTCAACCTGCATGGTTTACACGATATTGAGCTTTTGCAGGAAATAGGAGAGTTTTTTCAGATTCAATCCTACATTATGGCAGAAATTCTAAACTTTGGTCGCCGAACGCGAGTAGAAGATTTAGATGATACGCTGTTTTTTAGTCTCAAAGCTTTGTTGCCCTATCAGGAATTTCAAAAAAGTGTCGACATTGAACAGATTAGTTTTATTATGCAACCCAATCTGCTTTTGTCTTTTCAAGAAAAAAGAGGGGAGTTTTTTCATATCATACGCGAGCGAATACGCGAAAAGATCGGTCAAGTGCGCAAACGAGATAGCAGTTATTTGTTATACTTGCTCATCGATTCCTTAATGGATAGCTTTTTTATTACCCTAGATGTAGTGGAGGATAATGTAGAACAAATATTATTTGATGCTCGCACCAAATACCACAAAGAGATCTTAATTAATATTGAAGAATATACACAAGAACTCAACGATATCAAACGCGCGGTAATGCCGATGCGCGAAATACTCAATAACGTCAAGACTTTACATGATAAAAAAACGACGCATCACACCATTATTAGTAAGGACAGCTTGATCTTTTATGATCGATTGCAGTATAAAAGTATTGAAATTTTAGATCAGGTTGAGTATAATCTCAATAAACTTGACAGTGCGACAAATTATTATTTCTCTGCGCAAAGTAATCGAATGAACGAGATTATGAAAGTACTAACGATTGTATCCGTAATTTTTATCCCCTTGACTTTTATTGTAGGAGTATATGGGATGAACTTTGAAAACATGCCCGAATTAAAAGCAGAAAACGGATATTTTATGACACTTCTAGGTATGTTGATCCTCGTCTTAGTTATGATTGGCTACTTTAAATGGAAACGCTGGTTTTAAAAAGTAGAAAATAACGAAAATAGCACAAAAGCCCAACGACTTTCGTTGGGCTTTTGCATAGGAAACAACATATAACGTAGATAAAGTATAAAACTTTATATCGTTCAAATTTATAACCACACCTAAGGTCTGTAGAAAATGGTAGCATTTCACTCCAATCCCGCATTCCATCTCATATGTAGGATCTTTCTTGAACAAATTTAGATAACCTTCTTTAGTTGAACTAATTTATTTTCTTAAAAAGTAATTAAAGATATGGTAAATGTCGCTGTGTATAGTTAAAAAAAATAAGCTGTTTGTGGTTTATTGTTGTGTTGTTTTTTGTAAAAGTAGTTTTATTTTAAAAATAATTTAATTATTAGTGATAATGATTTTTGGATAATTGAAAAATATGGTAAATAAATAAAGAAGACTTATTTATGCTAAAAAAAAGTGAAGTAGCTGTCAGCCTAGGCTATATGAATGTTTTCAAGCAGAAAGAAAGATACAGAAAAATAGAAAAAGAATAGTATTTTTGTTGCTATAAAGAACAAGATTTTCATTGAGAGCAAAACAGGGCGACAAGTGATGTTTGGTTAAAAATGAAAGCTAAAAGACATGTTTGTAGCGATATAAAATGAAAAATAAAAAATAAATGTATTGTTTTTTTAATTATATTTGATTTGTTTATGTTAAAAACTAATAGAAGCGACGGATAGCTTCTAGATTAGTAAAAAATAATGCGATATGAAAAAAGTGTATTTCTTAGTTTTGGGGTTGTCTTTGATGGGCACGCAACAATTTTATGCCCAAAGTATTCATGGAAAATTCTATAATAAAGGAACCAATCAAGTGATAGCAGATGCTAGGGTTGCTTTTTACAATGATAAAGAACAAAAAATCATTGAAATGATGGTGGATCCAGAAGGAGCATTTGAAATTAGCAGCAAAAATGTAGATCAGGTGCACAAAATTGTAGGAACAGCGGAAGGATTCAATTCTGCAGAGGTTGTGGTAAGCAATGTATTAGACGATTTAGAAATCAATTTTACGTTGACTAAAGCATTAAGCACGACAAAGAAAACAAAAGAAATAGGGGAGACCTATGGAAAACAATCAACGGGTTCTGCAACAAATGCCAAAGATCTGTTGCCGTTTTATATCCAATACGATTTTAATAGTTCTTATTTTACAGATGACAATCGCGCAGTAGCTTTTGAGCTATTGAAGTATATGAACGTCAATGCATCCAAGTCAGTGGTGATTCGCTCTTATGTGGAAACGAGAAACAACGGACAATACAATGCGTGGATGGGCGAGCGTAGAGCACAGCGCGTTATTGACTTTCTAATTGAAAACGGCATTAGCCCAAGTCGATTAGTCAAAGATGTGGTACCACTGTCTCAAAACCCTACGACGCGAGAAGGTTCGGTGGGATCAGCAAAAGATTTTAGAAGATGTGATTTCTTACTATTGTAATACAAAAAAACTGATGCTAGTCATCAGTTTTTTTTTGTCTTCTTCTTCAATTTAGGACCCTAAAATGGCTATTATGTCGGAGTTTTTCTTATTTTTGGGGCCTAAATAACAACACAACTATGGAATTAAAGTATCAAGGAAAAACAAAAGATGTTTACAGCTTAGCAAATCATCAAGTACTTTTAAAATTTAAAGACGATGTAACAGGAACAGATGGTGTTTTTGATCCAGGGGCTAATACAGTAGGCCTAACAATTGAAGGCGCTGGAAGAAGTGGTCTAAAAATGACAAAGTATTTCTTTGAATTGGCCAATGCAAAACAAATTCCTACACACTATGTTTCTGCTGACTTGGACGATGTTTCTATGATTGTTAAAGAAGCAGTTCCCTTCGGAAAAGGATTAGAAGTAATCTGTAGATACCGTGCAGTAGGTAGTTTTTTCAGAAGATATAACGGCTATTGCACAGAAGGACAAGCATTGGATAGCTTCGTTGAAATTACGCTCAAAGACGATGAAAAAGGAGATCCTGTAATTTCGGAAGATGCTTTAGCTATGTTAGGGATCCTATCGCACCAAGAATACAGTACGTTGAAAGAGCTAACAAAAACTATTTGTTGGATGGTGAAAGAAGAACTAGCGAAAAAGAATTTAGAACTATATGATATTAAATTGGAGTTCGGTAGAGACAAAGCAACGAATGAAATTATTTTGATTGACGAAATATCAGGAGGAAATATGCGCGTATACCAAGAGGGAACGTATGTGGCTCCATTAGATTTAGAGAAACTTTTTTTGAGTAATTTATAGAAATAAAAAAGGAGAAGCGCAAGCTTCTCCTTTTTTATTCAACTACTTTTTTTTCCACGTAGTCTGAGTTCATCAAGCGCAGAATTCCCATATAATCCATGTGAAAGGAAATGGTATCACCTACTTTGAGGTTCTCAGGATTAGAATCGAGGTCAATGACCATCATATCCGAACTAGATCCTACCAGTTGATGGTTGGGATTCACGGGGAAGAAATGTTCCATATCAATATCGAGTAAACCTAAATCAATGATGGCTCTAAATTTGGTGATATGTTCCCAGGCAGGATCAAATTCAACCTTTTCACCAGTCATATTGATTCCCGTTTCTCCACTGGGCATCATTGGTTTTTCGTGTAGCTCAATGATTTCCGCATGAAGTTCAAAGATATGCTGTTCGTATTCTTCATATTGACTACCATCATAGGCATTGGTACCCATAAACAGGGTTTCGCCAATGCGAAAGTGATTGATTGCTTTGGGCAATTGATGGTTAGTAATTAGGGGGATGGTCACGGAGGCCCCTCCCGAAATAAAAGGAAGTTTCTTGTTGAATCTCAATTCAAGTACTTCTTTGTACAAGCTCAGCTGAATGAGTTTATCGTTGTTGGGAAGAATCCCATACATACAGGTTAGGTTTGTTCCTAAGCCTATAATTTCAATGTTAGGCAAACTGAAGACCTTCTCGTAAAAAGAGATGAGATCCTCGCGTAAAACACCTTCTCTTAGCTCGCCTAACTCCACCATGATGATGATCTTGTGTAACTTTTGCTGCTTAACGGCTTCTTGAGATAAGAGCTTAATTGTTTCCAATTCGGTATTGAAGCTGATGTCTGCATACTCTACAATTTCATCAATACTGCCATTAGGCGCAGGTTTAATATATATCGTTTCAATATTGGGATCAATGAGCTTGATGCTCTTTAAATTTGAAACGCGAGAATCACAGATTTGTTTCGGCTTTAATTCCAATACTTGTTCCAAGAAAAGCGAATGACCACAGAGCAATTTACCCACGACAGCCCAAGTGATTCCTTCCGTATCAAAGAGGGTTTGAAGCTGATTAAAATTGTGTTTTAGTTTCGTCTTATTTAAGGTAATACAAGCCATTATTTGTTGTTTAATCTCATTTCTATATACTTTTTCTCAAATCCTTTGCGCTCATAGAGATGTTGCGCAGGATTGTTAAAGTCAACGTGTAAGGCAATGGAACCCGTGAGTGTTGTTTTGAGGTGATCGATTAATTTTCCGCCAATTCCCTTTCCCCTCTGGGCTTGGTCTGTTGCGATATAGACTAAAATATGTTCAGGGATAAATCCTTCCATCAAGGTATTTAAAACAACAGTAATACCAACGATTTGATGCTCCTCTTTTGCAATGACAATGACCCCACCTGGTTTGTTGTTTCTGCCTAGCGCATAATCAATGGCTTTGACAATGTCTTCTTTTGCATCTCCGTATTGCTCGAGATGCTGAAATAAGAAGTTTGCGTATTGTTCTACTTGTTCTTGACTGACGGGACTGTCTGAATTCTTTTTTTCTATTTGAATCATAATGTGTGTTTTTACAACTACGTAAACATACTGAGGTAAAAACCGAATAAATTATAAAGAATCAGCAGAAAAAAAGGCTGACGTATAGCATTTACTTGAGAAAAAAAGCAAATATAATTCGAGTAGGTAGATAAACCCTAGCATACCGATTACAATAGTTGAAAATTGTAAAATAAAATGTTTAAACCATAAAAGTACAAAAACATAGGCTTTCTTGCAAATTTTTTAGAATTAATGTGATTTTTATTTCGATTAAATTGAGAATTATGCAAAAAAAATAAGCCTATAAAAAACAAAGGAAACGCTTGTTCTTTATAGGCTTACCGCCAAAATGATTCAGGCTAAATATCTTTTCGATATGTTTTTCGCTCTTTGTGGATTTCTGGGTTTAAATGTTTCCACAATTGCTGAATTTTTAGATTTTCAACCAGTAGGGGATTGGTTTCCACATGCTTGATTTTATGCTTGACAAAACAAGCGTATATCTCTTCAAAAATAAGAGCTGTTACGCCTTTATTTCTATATTCTGGATCGATGCCAATTAAGTAGTATTCTGCTCGGTTGTTGTGCTTCATGGCTTGCAACAAGTGAATAAATCCGAAGGGAAATAGCTTTCCTTTCGTTTTCTGGAATGCCTTTGAAAAAGAAGGCATGGTAATCGCAAAGGCAATCATCTTGTGGTTTTCGTCCATGACACACGAAATAAAATCGGGGTGAATGAATTGCAAGTATTTCTTCTTATAGTGTTCAATCTGAAAGGGCTCAATCGGCACAAAACTCTGTAAATCAGCATAGGTTTTGTTTAATAGGGCGAACATCTCATCAACATAAGGCATTAATTCCTTCGTCGTTTTAAATTCTAGCGGCTTCACGTGGTAGCGCTGTTGAACTAAGGCTGACATCTTGGTGATCTTTTCTTCGTCAAAACTAGAGATGTCCAAGCTGTATTCCAACCATTCTGCTTCGGGTTTAAAACCAAGACTCGTGAGGTGCTGTGGATAGTATTCGTAGTTGTACAACCCAATCATCGTAGCTAAGCGATCAAATCCTTTGGTGAGCATACCCGCTTTGTCCATATTGGAAAAACCCATCGGACCTTCAATGTATTCCATGTTGTTTTCTTTTCCAAACTCCTCAACCTTCGCTAATAAAGCTTGGGTAACCGCTAGATCATCAATAAAGTCAAACCAACCAAATCGCACTTTGGGCTTGTGTAAATCCTTTACTTCCGTCCAGTTGATGCAACAGGCAATACGCCCCACAATCTTTTGGTTCTTATAGGCAAGAAAAAAACGGACATCTACTGTTTTAAAAATGTCATTAGAAAGATCAAAACTCTTTACTTCTTCTTTAATTATGGATGGAACCCAGTAGGGGTTGTCTTTGTATAGGGTAAAAGGAAACTGAACAAACTCCTTCATTTCCTTTTTGCTAATCGCTTGTTTAACTTCGATCATTTCTTTTGAATTAAAATCTAAAATCTCGCTAAAAATACTAAATATTATGCTGTAATTCGGTTTTTATCTCCGATAAAATTACCCCCCCTCTGTTGGAGGTAAGCCCGCAGAAGGACTCAGAAATGTTAAATAATGAGATTTAACATAACTTCCTTTTTTGTGAGTAGATTTAGGAAAGTAGTATTTTAAATTTATTTAAACTTAGTAAAAATAATGTTATTTGTTTTTTTACTTCACTCTTGTTTCGATATAGGCAACGAAATCCAATTTTCGATTTTTTAATTTAGATTAATTTAGACTCGTTAAAATTAACTTTATATTTTATGATTCATCTAAAGCGGTTAAATAAATGGGCATTAGCTATACTATTTGCTGTGCCAACCGTGACTTTGTCGGCAACCATGTATGAGCTATATCACCAAGCGAAAGAGAGTGAATGGGCATTGCAAACAGCAGAAGAAAATAATGCATCAGAAGATCATGTAATTCTACATGACGACTTTACCAATCAGGCTTCTGGATGGACATTTGTCAATGCAACAGTAAACAAATGGCATGCCGGATTTCCAGCTGATTTTTTACCAGCAGGAGAGGCAGCACAAGGATTGTATGTAGGGGATACTTCAGGATCTTTTACCTATTCACAGGAAGAAGCTGCGGTTTCACATGTTTATAAGACGCTGCAATTACCAACAAATACGGAAGAAATTACGGTTAGTTTTGACTGGATTAGCGAAGGTTATGCCAATACCAATTGGATAACCTTAGAGTTAATTCCGATGGATTATATGCGGGTATGGATTGTACCTAGTGCGTATGTTCCTGTGGCAAATCAAGCCATTACCACGGCAAATAGTGGAGGAATCAACATAAACAACGGAACCTATGTGCAAAATTCGAGCTTACGCCATGAGATGAGACCCGTGGATGTTAGTACCTTGATGGGACAAGAAGTAAAAATCATTTTTGAATGGACCAACGGTACTGTGGTGGGATCAAGAAAACCAGCCGCTGTGCGTAACCTCAAAATTGATGCAGTCGCTTGTAGGGCAATTACAAACTTTCCTTTTGTGGAAGATTTTACCAATATGTCTCCCACTAGAGATTGTTGGACCATCGTTAATAATAACAATGATTTTCGCTTGTGGAAATTTGGTACTGATTTTTTCTTTGATGAAAATACAGAAGCAAATCGCTCTATTGAAGTTGCTTTGATCAATACAAATGGAACTAGAGGAAATAACGACGATTGGTTGATGACACCGACAATTAAATTAACAGGAAATCAGCGTTTGCGTTATACCTATCGCGTACAATCTGCAAACCTCCCCAATGATTTTAGGGTCGTACTTTCTCAAAATGGAACGGAAATTAATAATTTTACCCAGATTTTAGTTCCTACAGCATTCTATTCCAACACCCAATTTGTAGAAAATGTAGTGGATTTAGTTGATGCGAATGGCGTTGGAATTGTGGGAGATGTGACAATTGCTTGGCATGTACCGCCTAGTCAAAATAATGGCTGGGCTTTGGTGGTGAGCGAAGTGATAGTAGAAAATATACCATTGTGTCCAAAACCACTTGATTTAACGGTTGTGTCCAATGAAGCAAGCTGGACTCCCGATGGCGAAGAAACCCTATGGGAAGTTGTGGTGCGTACGCCACAAGATGGATTACCAACAACCAATGGTGTTCGCGTTCAAGAACCGCGCTATACGATGCCAGACTTAGTGGTATCTACAGACTATGAAGTATATGTACGTGCCGTGTGTCAGGCCGATGGAGAAGGAGAGGAACCCTATTCTGACTGGACAGGCCCTCTTGCATTTAGAGCTCCGATGGTCACAACCCCCTTGCCTTACGAAGAAGATTTTGAAGGGCAACCCCTGTTTGAATTTGGCAATGATACCACCAATCAATGGACCATTGGATCAGCTCCTCATACGGATAATAACCAAGCGTTGTATATAACTAATGGAGACGGTAACTATCAGTATACGCTGAATGTAAAACAAACGTCTCATGCCTATAAAGATATGCTGATCCCAGCAGGAAGTCAAGAGATATTAGTTGAATTTGATTGGAAAAATCAGGGAGAAGAAAACAAAGATTACTTCAAAGTATGGTTGGTGCCTACCAATTATATTCCGACAGAAAGAAGGAGAATCACAGCGGCTACAAGTGGAGGAATTCAACTAGATTCCGATGCCTTTTACTTGTCTTCTACCTTTACGCGTGCCAGTTTGTATGCACCTGTAAGTAATTTTGCCAATCAACCCATGCGCTTGGTGTTTGAATGGCAAAATGATACGAGTAGAGGAGAACAACCACCAGCAGCCATTGATAATTTGTCGGTAAAAGTACGAAACTGCCTTCGACCAAGTAATGTGATCGTGTCGAATATAACCCGAACGACAGCACAACTTGCCTGGACAAATGCGCCAGGGATATCCAGCTATGATATTTTTGTAGCTACAACAAATACGAGACCAGCTGATCATGCTGTGCCAACTCATCCAGGTGTTTCCAATCCGTTTGTCTTACCCAATTTAAGCCCAAATACCCGATACTATGTTTGGGTTCGCTCAGCTTGTAGTAGTACGGATCAAGGCTTTTGGTTAGATGCTGTAGATTTTGTAACAGCACAAATCCCAGGGGAACTCCCTTTATTAGAAGATTTTGAGGGAGATAAGAAATGGACTACGACGATTGCTTCCAAAAACAAATGGGAAGTAGGTCGTGCGATTGGCTATCAAAGTACGCAGTCACTGTATATCTCTGCGGATGCTGGATTGCAACACCGTTATGATATTACAAAAGCATCTGTTTCTCATGCCTATCGCGATATTTTAATTCCAACGGATGCTGAAGAATTGACCATCGAATACGATTGGCAAGCGATGGGAGAAATTTCTAGAAATAATCCGAAAGACTATTTTAGGCTAATAAAAGTACCCGTAACGACCAACCCTGATGGAACAACTCCAATCACATTGTCCGAGGATCATGTGGTGGTTGGTAAACCTTTTTATGTTGGGTCCACTGAATGGCAAAGAGCAACGGCCGTTTTAGATGTAAGAGCCCATCAAGGAGAAGTGATCCGTCTTGTTTTTGAATGGATCAACAATGGAACGTTAGGAGAACAACCACCAGCGGCAATTGACAATGTTAGTGTAAAAGTATCTACCTGTTTGAGTCCTTTCAAACCGCAAGCAGAATTGGTACGTTATACGTCTAATATTCGATTATCTTGGGAAGCACAAAGGGGAGAAAATAAATGGGAAGTATTTGTTACAGCTCAAGGTGCACCTGAACCCGCAGTAGATGCAACGGGGATTATTGTAGAAGGTGAACCTACCTTGTTACTGGAAGACGTAGCAGCAGGACAGTATTTTGTGTACTATGTACGCACAATCTGTGAGGACGAGAATGGCGTAAATAAAACTATATGGATCGGACCGACAAAATACTCCTATTTTGTACCCGATAGCTGTGCAGATCTACAAGGAGGAATCGAGGGGATACCGCCTTCTGAAACCAATACCTATAGCATTTGCGAAGAAGGGCCTGTAAAGCAAAAATTAGAAGCGCGTTATTTCGATATTAAAACAACCGATACATATAAAGTAGAATCAATTGACTATAATCCACCTTTTCCTTTTTACGGTGGTGATATGATCGATTTAACACGAGACGATTATTGGTCAAATACCATCAATCTAGGATTTGACTTTTGTTTTTTTGGCAAGAGCTACAACAAAATTTTAATCACGACCAATGGGGCAATTACCTTTAGTGTTGCTGGTGAGGTAGAAGGAGGTCGTTATACACCAGAAGCACATAGCCCATGGAGTTTTTCAAGACCTATTCCGTATCAGGCAGGAACAACTGAACCGCCTTTTGTCAATGCCATTTTTGGTGTGATGCAAGATTTGGATCCCAATTATTCACCGGATGACTATGCAGTAAACTATCAGATTTTGGGAACCTTCCCCTGTCGTGCTTTGGTATTTAATATCTATCACTTAGGATTGTTTGGTGTACGTCATAATCCACACGATGTAGAAGGTTCAACACAGACCTCTCAAATTGTGCTGTATGAAGGAACAAATATCATTGAAGTTCACGTGAAAAATAGACCTGTAGCCCGTGATTTTGGATCGAGTCACAATCAAAGTAATGGATTAATTGGAATTCAAAACGAAGATGGAACAAAAGCACATTATCCAGGAGAAGATGGTGGCGTAAATCGAAATACCGGAAACTGGAATGCCTCGAATGAAGCTTGGCGTTTTGTTCCCAATGGGCAGTCAACCGTTGATTTTAAATGGTATAAAGACGGTGTTTTCTTTTCGTCTGAGGAAGAAATAGAGGTAGAAATCGAAAAATCAGTAAATTATACAGCAAAAGCAATGTATCAAACGTGCGAAGGGGAGGCATTCACCGTAGAACGTGTATTCAACTTTCTAAAAGAAGAATTTCAAATTCCTCAATTAGACAATCAATATGTTTGTACAACAAATGAAAATGTAAATCACACTATTTTTGTTGATATTGCTGAACAAAGACAGGCGATTCTAGCTGCTTTAGGTGCTCAGGCAAGTGTACAATATACCGTGGACTATTATGCAGATGAAGATTTAATGGATACCGTAGCTGATGAAATTGAAATTTTATCGACCCGACGTATCTATGTAAAAGTGACCAATAAAACTACGGGTTGTTCGCGTATTAGCAGTTTCTTGGTGGAGCGCTTGCCTTTAGTAGAAGTAACGCAATTAAAAGACGTAGAGGTATGTACAAGTTATACTTTGCCTGCGTTGAAAGAGGGAGAGGGTTATTTTACTCAACCAAATGGACAAGGGGATACCTATCAAGGGGGTGACATGTATGCTGTTTATGGAGCATCTACCCTGTATATCTATAAAAAAGGAGAACAACATTGCGACAATCAAAGTACATTTAACCTTGTGATTTACGAGCCGATTCAGGCCGATGTGCTAGATAATGCAGTAATCTCCTGTCAGAATTTTGTACTCCCTCCTTTATCAGCTGGAAATAAATACTATACGGAACCCCAAGGAGGTGGAGTTGAATTACAAGAAGGCCTAGAAATTTTACTGCCTATGACGGTGTACATTTATGCAAGAAGAGGATCTCAATCGGTGTATTGCACAGATGAAAGTAGTTTTTCTATTGTATATGAAGAATGTCCTTTGCCTAAGGGAATTTCACCCAATGGCGATGGAATTAACGATGCCTTAGATCTTTCGGGTTATGGAGTGTCAAAAATTCAGATTTTCAATCGCCATGGTGTGGAAGTCTATACCCATGGCCAAGGTTATAAAGATCAATTTATCGGAAAAGATAAATCAGGTCAAACGCTTCCTTCAGGAACCTATTACTACATTTTAATTTCGCATGGCGTTCAACGAACAGGTTGGCTACAGCTTAATTATTAAGACCTTAGTCAAAAATAAAGAAGCTGTCTAATAAGCGCTTACAAGATAAAACCTCATCTAATTTTAGGTGAGGTTTTTTTTGTGAATGTTACCTTGATTCTCTTCCGTTTTCTTCCACTCTTTGGATAAAAAAAGAGTTCTTTTCCATTATTTTCCGAAACAAAAAACCATAACTTACAGGAATTAAGTGTTTTGAAACAAACAAGAAACGTACTTGTAAAGGGTTTGTAAGGGGATAGTTAGTACTTACAAGGGTTTTAGGCCTTTTTACCAATGTTACCCCTTACAAACCCCTTACAAACCCTTTACCATCTACTTATATGCTCACCCTTTACCAAGAGGGGGGGACCTTTTGAGAGACCCTTTTGCTTGTAGCGTAAAATTAGGCGATTCGCTTGATGGTGATCATGCTGTTATGTGCCAAACTAGAAGGCATGGATCGTACAGAAAATTGAAGAGGATCAAAGAGCTGTTTATACGTTTCGTTTCGTTCTTCATCTTCAGCAGTGAGTATAATTGTATTGAAAATAATAAAACCATTGACAGGTAAAAGTTGTTGCAGATGATTGACAAAATAGCGTTCAAATAAAAAAGAAGGCATATGACTGTCTTGAAAAATATCGATTACAATCAAATCAAATTGTTCTTGACACGCTAAAACATACTCAAAAGCATCCCGTTGGATAATCTCGTGATTTTCGTTGTAACGATCGAGATTAAAATACTTTTTCGCAACAAATAGAATAGCATCATCCAGTTCAATACTAGTGATTGAACCTGTGAAATTAACCTCATTACGAAGTAAATGGACGGTACTACCAGCACCTAAACCAAGGTTCAGTACGCGATGCATCGCTTTAATCTTTGAATAACCAATGAATTTGAATCCTCTTTTAAATACTTGTTCCAATTGCCCATAGGAGTAATTGGTATTTTTGGTATCCAATACCAGTTGTCCTTTAAGCCAAGTAACTTCTAACTTCGTATTGATGTTCGAACGAATTTTTCGCACGGGTATAGGAGTAAGGTAGCTCAACCATTTTTTTAGCATATATCTTTTTCGTCAATTTTCACAAAGATACAGGAAAAAAAGCAAGTTTGTGCAGTTGTGTATTGACGTAACACAAAGGGCAATACATGCTCCAATTAAAAAACCCAATCCAGGTGGATTGGGCTTGTTTATTTTAAAACTACTATGTTTTATTTTGTTACCTCTACTTTTTTAGTGATATAACTGTAGTCTATTTCATAATCCAATTCTTTTGGCTGG
Organism: Myroides sp. C15-4; assembly: GCF_050522745.1. Lineage (NCBI taxonomy): Bacteria > Pseudomonadati > Bacteroidota > Flavobacteriia > Flavobacteriales > Flavobacteriaceae > Myroides > Myroides sp. C15-4. The sequence continues at coordinate 20,456 of NZ_JBMVQX010000028.1, forward strand.
TTATCACTCTGATAATAGATAGAAGCTTTGATTGGGTTATTGTTTTCATCATATTTATATTCTAACTGATACGTATCTAAATAAGGCGTTTTATACCCTTGTATATTATTAGGAAACATATAAGTCAATGGAATATAGTTGACTCCTTCAAAGAGAACACTTGTTAAATCAAAAGGTAAGTCTTTGAATGGATTGCTTTTTGCGTCATATTCAATTTGCTCTGGCAATTCAGTTCTATTGTTTTGAATTTTAATTAGCTGATTTTGATTGTTGTAAGTGTAATTAAAAGTCCATGGAATAGAGGGAATCTCAGATTGAATCATTTGCTTGGCTGCGTTGTAGGTAAAAGTCTGTTCCGATTTTTGACTTCCGTCATTTGATTCAATCTTACTTACTAAACCATCAGTGTAGGTGTAGGTGTAGGTATTGCGAAACATGATGTCACCTGTAATGTCCAACGTTTCTAATTGGCCTGCTTGATTAAGTTTAAAATTAAAAACACCATCTGTTACTTTTCTTATTTCGTTATCTTGGTAATAGATCACTTTATAAGTTAAAGCAGACAGGGCAAGATGGTCATCATACGAAAAATTGAAATCAATTACATAGTCTGTTCCACTAATGTGTTGCGTGGTGCCATCTTCCTTGTATTCTTCATCATTCCAATAATAGGTGGATTTTACATGAGAAATCAGCTGTTTGTTTTCAAAGGTTGGACCTTCTGGGGTTTTGCTAGTATCATCGGAACTACATCCAACAATGGTCAAAAAAAAACTAGCAAGTGCAATAGTTTTAATTACTTTATTCATAAGTCAATTTATTTAGTTACAAATGTACGATATTTTAATTATAGTTAAAATATGTTTTTTTAAAATTAAAATTTGTTAATAAAATAAATTAATATATATTATTTATAATAATTAATGGGGTTGTTGTAATGAAACAGGGTGTGGCGTAACGATGGTGAAAAATAAAAGCTATAAAATGGAGTTGATTCGTTGAAAAGGGAAGGGAGTACTTCGACTTTCAACGCGATTAGTCAGCATCTTATCAGAGGATTTTGGATGAGTATCTCTAGGGGAATTGACCAACAAATCGCGTTGAATAAATTTGGATTTCTCTGAACAAGGGGTATTTTGGAGGCTTGTAAAATGGGAATTTTATTTGGTATGATTCTCTTTCTAATTGGCGGAATTGTTTTTCGGAACTATACGCCATACCAACGCTACCTTTTTGTATTTCATATATCGAGGTAAAAGCTAAGGTCTCCTGTAATAAAAAAAGCCCAATCGGGATGGATTGGGCGTTTGTATTTTTTACATGATCGAAAGGATATGGTAGTTGTATTCAATAACCATATAGCGATTTGCCTTTGTTTTTGCTCCTTTATAAACGGTTGCTTTTTCAGGGTAATTTCCTTTATTATAGCTGTATTCAAAGGTAAATGTCGTATCATCTGATACCTTGTAACTGGCTAAAGGATGTGGAAATTGATACGTAATTGGGACATATAACAGGTCTTCAAAAAGTAAGGTTGTCAAATCAAAGGGCAAGAAGTAAAAGGGATTTTTACCTGTTCCATAGGTAAAGGTAGCCGCATAATTCTCCGTAGAAACTTGAAGCAACTCGTTGTTTTGATTATAGTTGTATTGAACGTCAAGTTTTCGTTCCTCTTGTTCCAAAATAGAAACAGAGGCTTGGGTAAAGAGCTTGTTGGTATTGTAAATCAAATCATGTTGAAGCCAAGGTTTCCCCTGATTCACAATTTGAAAATGTTGAAGCAGATCCTTGTCATAGCTAAAGTGATACGATTGCTGTACATTGCCATGCAAGAGAATGTTCAAGGTAGTTAATTTGAATTTTTCGTTGAGTTCAAATGCAAGTTCGTGTTGAACCGCTGTGATTACTGCACCCTGATTATCGAAGGTGTGTGTATCTCTTGTGATTGAATCCAATCGATGAAAGTCCTTGTAGTTGAAGGTATAGTGTACCTGCGAACGAGGGGTTTGGCTCGTGTGATTCCCACTTGCATCACTTTCGACGTTATAAAATGTATAGTCAAGAGATGTAAGTAAATATTGATCTAGTCCATCTGGATGATCCGGTTTAGGCGTGGTACTGTCATCGGAGCTACAACTGCCCAAAAATAAGAATAAGCTGGCTAAGCCCACTAGTTTAAGTGAATGGTTCATGTTTGTTTTTTAGTTTGGTACAAATAGAGTCTAATGTGTTAAGAAAAGAAGGTTATTTAATCAAGATATAGTGATAAAAAACCATTGTCGTATCAGTTTTAGTTTTTTATTTGAACCTCTTTTTCCGTATACGTATACTCTATTTTCATGTAGGGAAATACTGTACTATCACTTCTTTGAACAGTTGCAGTTGCGCTAATTGGTAAATTTGCCTCATTGTATTCATATTCTATAACAACATGCTGGAAACGTCCCTTAATTGAAGCTATTGTTGTTGAGAACATATAGTTAAATGGTACTAAATCTAAATCTACATAAATCAACGTTGTTAAATCAAACGGGAGAGTATAGAACGGATTAGGTATAGCTGTATAGGTAATTGCTGTTGCGTTATCCATATTGTAATCTTTTATTTCAATTAGCTGATTCGCTGTATTATACTCATACCCAAATTTATCTTGAAATTCAGGTGATTGATTCATATCAACGGCAGTAATGAATTGTTTCTTGGTATTGTAGGTGTATTGAATTTGATAGGAAGAATCCAAAGTTTCTAAGGTGTAAGAAGCTAAAAGATCTTGATTATAAGTATAGGTGAAAGCCTGAGTAGTTTTTGAATTATGAGTAAAATCCAATGAAAGTAATTGATTGGCAGTATTTAACTGATAGCGAATATTACCCTGATATACTTGATCAACTTCACCTAATGGAGTGTATGCCGTTGTTTTAGTATCTATAGTTGAAAGTTGTTGATTTTCTTTATAATTGAAAGAATAGAGCGAGTGGCTAAAAGGCTGAGTAGAAACTTCTGAATCTGACATGTATTGTTTGTATTTCGTAACAGCTACAGTGGAAATAAAGTGTTTTTTTTCTGTTGTAGGTTTGTTAGAATCATCGGAACTACAACTGCCCAGAAGTAATAATAAGCTGGCTAAGCCCGCTAGTTTAATTGAATGTGTCATAGTTGATTTTATTTGGCGCAAAAATAGATCAAATTACTAGGAAGTCAAAAGGATAATTTAACAAAAATAAAAACGATTTTTTATTTCTTATTTAAGAACTTGATATGTTTTTTAGTAAAAGGATATGTTTAAATGCCTTGAGATTGGCGGTGTTTAGTGCGTAAAAGGCATTTGTTTTTTGCTACTACTTTTTTGGACCGTATCGGTATAGCCTAGTTCTTGGTCAAGGACTACTTACCCTCATCCTTACTTATGAGCAGTGCATAAAAGTAAAAAAGAGTAGAGTAGGTATAATTTGTAAAAAAAAGCAATTTTATGCAATTTACGAGATTATCGATAATACGCTATAGATGTTTGCTTATTCTGCAAGATCAAGTGCAATCCTTAGCGGTTTTTTATTTATTGACGAACCTAATGAAAATATGAAAATACAAGATGCTGTTTTTCACCGTTTAAAATCACAAATAGTTTTTTCTCCTGCCTCGAGTTTTATATATTTGTTCTTATTTAATTTCATTCTAAATAAAAATAAAAGGTTTTTATGATAAGAATTACCTTAGTTCTTATACTGGTAGTGCTCTCTTTTTTATCCATTTTTGTTGGGGTAAAAGATATTTCGATCTTTGATTTGTATCGCTTGTCGAAAGATGAATTGCTTGTTATTGTCGTTAGTCGTATACCCCGTACTATTGCGGTGCTGATCGCAGGAGTAGGGATGAGTATCTCGGGGCTTATTGTCCAACAAATCTCCTTGAACAAATTTGTGTCTCCTACAACTATGGGAACCCTTGATGCCTGTAAAATGGGGATTTTGTTTAGTATGATTCTCTTTCCCAATGGGGGAATTGTAGTGAAAACGCTACTGTCATTTACTATTGCTTTGTTAGCGAGTATTGTTTTTCTGCGCTTGGCAAGCAAGATGAAAGTACAAAATGTCATCTTTATTCCCTTAATCGGTATTGTGTTCGGAAATATACTCAGTGCTATCGCCACTTTCTTTGCCTTTCGCTACAACCTTGTACAAAATATGGATGGATGGATGATGGGGGACTTTTCTTCCATCTTAAAGGGAAATTACGAAATCCTTTATTTGGGGGTCTTAGTTGTAATTCTGTGTTACCTCTATGCCAATAAGTTTACTATTGTTGGATTAGGAGAAGATGCCGCAACTAGTTTGGGCTTAAACCCTAAGCGAATTATGTATCTAGGATTGGTATTTGTTTCGATTACTTCAACTGTTGTGGTTTTAACTGCAGGCGTGATTCCCTTCTTAGGGCTCATTGTTCCCAATATCGTTAGTATGATTTTTGGAGACAACCTCCGTAAAACCATCAGTTATACTGCCTTAGTCGGTGCAATATTTTTACTGGTTTGCGACTTGATTAGCCGTACGTTAATTGCTCCCTACGAAGTGCCAATTGGACTGACGGTGAGTATTGTGGGAGGTGTTGTGTTTTTGTATTTAATCCTCAAAAAGACAAAACATGCCTAAGAATAAATTAGTTACCTTGTTACTCATCGCTTTGCTGATTAGCATTGCTATTTATATGTTTACGTTTACAGGAACAAAGCTTGACTACGTTTTGCCCCGACGCGGGTTTAAAATATTGGCGATGCTCTTGGTTTCCTTTGGAATTGGATACTCTTCAGTAATCTTTCAAACGATTACAGCAAATAGAATTTTAACACCTTCTATTATGGGGTTTGATTCTTTTTATTTGTTGTTGCAATCGTTGATTGTCTTGTGGTATGGGGATCGTACCTTTCAGGTTTTGGGATCGGAATGGAACTTTGTCTTGTCAGTAGGTTTGATGATGTTATTTGCTATGATCATGTACTTTGCTGTATTTAAAAGAGAGAGTAAAGGATTGTATACCTTGCTTTTAGTGGGATTGCTTATTGGAACACTCTTCAAAAGTGGAGCGTCTTTTATTATGCTACTCATTGATCCCAATGAATTTACCATTATTCAAAACGCTATGTTCGCCTCGTTTGAACGTATTAATCTGAAAATTTTGGGTATTGCCGCTGTGATTCTAATCGCAACCATGGCCTATGGAATCCGTTATTTCAAACAGCTGGATGTAATTAGTTTAGGACGTGACCACGCCATTAGTTTAGGGGTTAATTACCACAAAGTAGTGAGAGGAAACCTCATCCTTATATCAATTATGGTTGCTGTTTCTACAGCCTTAGTAGGTCCAATTACCTTTTTGGGCTTGTTAGTCGCCAATCTAACCTATGAATTGGTGAAGAAAAATAACCATGCCTTAGTTGTGTTTACCTGTTGTTTGCTGACTTCCGTAACGGTAATTGGCGCACAGTATTTGGTCGAACATTTGTTTAATATGACAACAACAGTAAGTATTATCATCAACTTCGTTGGAGGAGTGTATTTTATTTACTTGCTGTTAAAAAGTAATAAAGTATGATTCAAGTTAATCAAGTATCAAAATCATATGGTGAGAAACTGATTTTAAATCAGGTGTGTGTGAGTTTTCCCAAGGGTAAGATCTCTTGTTTTATTGGGGGAAATGGTACAGGTAAAAGTACATTACTATCGATTATTAGTCGTTTAGTCTCTCGAGATAAAGGAGAAATAAACTTGCTAAACAAAGAAGTGTTAAGCTATACGAATGAAGATTTTGCCAAGCGTTTAGCTATCCTAAAACAAAGTAATAGCCCTAATATTCGACTAACTGTTAAAGAGTTAGTTTCTTTTGGGCGTTTTCCCCATTCCAAGGGCAAGCTCAAAAAGGAAGACCATCAAAAAATTGAAGAGAGTATAGCTTTCATGGGATTGAAAGACATTGAAGATCAGTTTATTGATGAACTGAGTGGTGGACAGCGTCAACGTGCTTTTCTCGCTATGGTATTAGCACAGGATACGGAATATATTTTATTGGATGAGCCCTTGAATAATTTAGACATGAAACACTCCGTCGAAATTATGAAAACCCTACGCGAATTAGCCGATAAATACCAAAAAACCATCGTTATTGTGGTGCATGATATCAATTATGCAGCGGCTTATGCCGATTATATTGCCGCAGTGAAAAACCACCAAATCCTCTATTTTGGCCCCACAAACGAAGTCATTACAGAGGAAAAAATGAAGGATGTTTTCGATATTGATATGAAAATTATCGATAACGGAGACCATAAAATTTGTGTCTATTTTAAATAATTATAAAAACCATCGTTATGAGTAAATTTATGGTAAGCTGTTTAGCAGCATCTGTTTTTTTATTTGTTTCTTGTAAGGAAACAAAGAATGAGGAAAAGAATTCTGCCTCTGAATCAACGGAAGTAATCACAGTGGATCATTTATCAGGTACTTCTGAAGTAAAGGTAAATCCCAAAAATCCCGTGGTATTGACTTACGGAGTATTGGATACTTTTGATGAGTTGGGAATTCCAGTAAAAGGAGTGCCAGGATCAAACCTACCCGCTTATTTAGATAAATATAAAGATGCAGCTTATGAAAACGTGGGCGGAATTAAAGAGCCTAATGCAGAAAAAGTAAATGCAACGGATACGGAGCTGATTATTATTTCTGGACGTACAGCAGTGATGTATGACGAATTCAAAAAAATCGCACCAACGATTAATTTAGACGTAGATGCAAAAGACTACATGAATTCATTCAAGAAAAATCAACGTATTATCGGTCAATTGTTTGACAAAGAAGAGCAAGTAGAAGCAGAGTTGAAAGACATCGATGCTCGTATTGCTGAAATTAAGGCTATCAACGAGAAATCAGATAAAAAAGGATTGATCGTTTTAGCGAATGAAGGTCGTTTGAGCTCATACGGAAAAGGATCTCGTTTTGGAATTATTCACGATGTATTCGGATTAAAACCAGCAGATGAAAACATCGAGGCTGCTACACACGGACAAGTGATCTCTAATGAGTTGATCAAAGAATTAAACCCTGATTACATCTTCGTTATCGATAGAGGAGCTGCTATTAAAAGAGCAACGTTAGGCAAAGAAGAATTTGCCAATGCATTAGTTCAACAAACCAATGCCTACAAAAATGATAAAATCATCTTCTTAAATCCTGAAACATGGTATTTATCAGGAGGCGGATTGAAATCAATCAAAATGATGATTGAAGAAGTAGAAAATGCGGTAAAAGAATAAGTAAAGTTTATTGTTAATTTCACCCAAATGAAAACGAGTTGGTTATAGCCTATATAACCAGCTCGTTTTTTTTGTGTATGGATGAAATAAAATGTTAATTCGCATTGCTTTTTCTTTAAATTAGAGGCCAATTACAAAGGTAAAGTAAACTATAATTAGATTCCGTACTCATGAATGATACCGTTTCAAAATCCATAATGAAGAAGCTTGGCAAAGACGTGCAAACCATGTTAACGATCGCCTATTTAGTGGCAGTGGCCATTGGGATGCTCTTCAACTATAAAAAGTTTATCCTATTTGACATTAATATTTTTGATTATGCCGGTTTGTTTGATTTCTTGATTGCTCCTTTTGGCGATTTTACGATTACTTTATTTACGATTGGGACGATTGTTTTAACGGTGTTGATTTACCAATTGGATCTCTTTTGGCAGAAGAAGTCCCCAACCTCTTATGCAAAGTTTACGTTTCATACGAATGAAGTGAAGTGGTATGCAAATCAAAAATGGAGTATGGGACTACTTCTCTTTGTGTTATATATGTTTTTAGGGGCTGATTTATATGCTAAACGATATAAACGCGCGGTAGTAGACGAAAACCCAATTGCAGTTACCTATGCGGATAATACTCAAATACAAGGGGTTTTAATCGGAAAAACAACGGACTATATCTTCCTATTGCAAGGTGAAGAAGTCAAAGCGATTCCTATGAATGCCTTGATTAAGGAAATAAAGCTCAAATAAGATGGTGAGTAGTGAGTGGTGAGCAAAACACCCTACCTAATTCTAGTGATTTTTTCTTCATTTGTTTTTTAAGAAGCGGGTTCGCGCTATTTTTGGGCTAAAATACAACTATGGCTCATCGCATTTATCTCTATAATATTGACAGTCAGACAAAACAAGTTTTTGAAGGATATTTAGCCGAGTGGAACTACGTCATTCCCGATTTACTTCTTCCTCTAGTCTCTGCCAAGGCTCAAACAAAGGGGCATTCGCTTTACTTTGATAAAGAAGAAGGCCTTCATCGACTGAGCTGCTTTTATGATTTACTGACAGAAACCTATCAGTTACACGATATGGTCCCTTTTTCATCTGCTGTTGAGCAGATGTTTGAATTTCTCTATGCTTTGCCCTATGATACTTTTTATATGGATGCAAGTGATGTGTATGCGATGCAGGAAGAGAAACCTAAAGAGCAAGCAAAAGCTTGGATCCTTGAGATTAATGAGAAGTGGGCCTTGTATCAGCAAGCGATAGACCAAGAAGATCTTGCTGTATTGGATTCCTTGATTCAAGCCTCGGGTTATACCTCTTTTTTGGATGCGTTGGAACACGATTGGGTTCAGTATGGCCTAGGGTATTGGGAAGAGCACCTAGTTAAACAAACGTGTACAATTGTTTTTACAGCTGGTAATTATCAAGGATTAAAAGATAAAAAAGGACATATACTGACAGCAGCCGTATATGATACAATCTATGCTTTTACAGATGCAGGGGTGGCGGTGGTAGAAAAAGAAGGAAAATTTGGGTACCTCAATACACAAGGGAAGCTTCTGATTCCTTTACAATATGAGGATGCTTTTGACGCTTACTTAATTAACCAGACGGTCGTTGCACAAGTTTGCTTAGCTGGAAAAACGGGATTACTTCATCTGCATACTCAAAAAGAGGTCCTTGCGGTTGTATATGATGAGGTCGAACGACTCTATGGTCAATATTACAATGTACTACAAAATGGGCAGTATCAATTGCTCGATTATACAGGTAAACAGATAGTAGGGGAACGGAGCGATTTTCCATTTGAATTGGAGTATCCACTTACCTTTTTTACCAAACAAAAAGAAAGCGCAAAGCGACGATTTTTTACGTTGACGGGACAGTTCCTTGGAGCGTATCCCGAAGGTGTGTTGGAAGAACTACCGTTGGGCTACTTTTGGGTAAAGCCCAATAAATACCAAACAAAAATTCACATTCTTAATCCAAAAGGGACAATTATATGCGAAGGAATCGATCAAATCATGGTGTTTTCAGGTTATACGTCTTTTGCTTATAAAAGTGAGAAAAAGTGGAAGCTATTCGATTGTCAAACAGATCGTTCCCTTTTAACGGATTGGGTGATTGATAAGATAAACGCCAACTACTTGTGTAGTTATATGCCAGATACTTATGTTATTCAAACGGCAGAAGGATGTGGTGTATATCATGCTGCAACCAATCAGTGGTTGATTGCATTGGATCAGAATCACGTAAAAATTGAACACCTCAAACAGCGGCTGCTGTTGGTGATTCAAAAACAAGGGATGTATTATTACAACGAGGAAACCGCTACATTAAGTGAGCGCTACGCTTATATCAGTCAACCTATTGACGAGTACACTCAAGAGGCTTGTTTGTTTCAAGACACCCAGCTTTATTACTTGGATCAGAATGCGAAACGACAAGAAGTATCCCCAGAAAAGCTAGGGCAATTATATGAAAAAAGATATAATCTGAGAGGCAATGACTTGGCCTATTTCACTTCATTTTATGAAGCTTGGACCACGCGCATGGGTGACCAATATGAGACTTATTTTGATGGGGATACGCTATATCAGAGAGGATGTGTAGCTCGGGATGAGGCAGATTGGCCTTTGGCGATCAAATACTTTTCTATCGGGGCAGAACGAGGGGAGGCACGTATGCAGTATGAGCTTGGTTTGCTTTTAACGGATCAACACGCCTGGACTAATGTGGAGCAAGGTGTATATTATTTAGAGCAAGCGGCCCAGCAAGACTATGCCAATGCCTGGAATACTCTTGGTTATTTGTATCAAAATAGCCTTGGTTATCCCTATGATAGAGAAGCCATGCTCGCCGCTTACAAAAAAGCAGTTGAATTAGGATGTGTTTGGGCGAATATGAATCTTGGGGATTTGTACTTTTATGGACAAGAAGTGGAGCAAGATTATGACAAGGCCGTCTCCCACTATATTTTGGCAGAACATTACTATGGCGCTTATGCACAGAACTTAGTAGAGATTCACTACCAACGAAGAGATTTTGAACAGGTGTTGCGCTATCTGAAACGCAACAGCGGTGAACCGTATGTTCATATTTACTATGGAATTCTATACGATCATGGCTATGGAATCAAATCAAGCGAAAAAATGGCAATAGAACACTATGAAGCAGCGATAACACATCAGGGTTACGCTTATGCAGTAGAGCGTTTATGTTATTACTACAAGGAACATCCCAAGTATAAAGACGAAGTAGCATACGCTAGAATAGTAGTTTATGCCACTGAAAACGACATTGAGATTGAGAATTAAAATAAAAAAAAGGATGCCTAAGCATCCTTTTGTAGTATAAAAGTTAGCATTAAAACTGACGAACCGTTTGTCTAATTGCTACTAATTTTGTCATTAAGTTTTCGAAGTGATCTAGGTGTAACATATTAGCACCATCACTTTTGGCTTCTGCTGGATTGAAGTGGGTTTCTAAGAAAATACCATCCACACCAACAGCAATACCTGCTTTTGCTACTGTTTCGATTAAGTCAGGACGACCACCAGTCACACCACTCGATTGGTTGGGTTGTTGTAGGGAGTGCGTAATATCTAAAACCGTAGAAGCAAATTGCTTCATCGTTGGAATTCCTCTATAATCAACAATCATATCTTGGTAACCAAACATAGTTCCGCGATCCGTCACCATGACGTTTTCATTGTGGCAATCCAATACCTTTTGCACCGCGTGTTTCATGCTTTCTGGGCTCATGAATTGTCCTTTCTTTAAGTTGACTACTTTTCCTGTGTTAGCAGCAGCAACGACTAAATCCGTTTGACGAACTAAGAATGCTGGAATTTGTAGTATATCTACATATTCAGCTGCCAAGGCTGCATCCGAAGACTCGTGAATGTCCGTTACCGTTGGAACACCAAATTCCTTTCCAACTTTAGCAAGGATTTTTAGAGCTTTTTCATCGCCAATACCCGTAAAGCTGTCAATTCTCGAACGGTTTGCCTTTTTGAAAGACCCTTTGAATACATAGGGAATTTGTAGCTTATCCGTTACTTTGATGATGTGCTCTGCAATGCGCATGGCCATTTCTTCATTTTCAATGGCACAAGGTCCAGCTAATAAAAAGAAATTATCAGCTTCTGTATTTTTTATTTGAGGTATATTTCTGATATCCATTTTGTTCGGGTGTTTGTGTTATTTTCGTTTTGTTTTACCTTTTTGCTTTTTCACTTTTACCATCTCGGGCTTTTGTGCAGCAGCTTTTATTTGATCGTAGTTTTTTGTCTTTAGAACGTACGAAATAATAGTAGTAAAGATAATACCAAATGAGAGATTATTCATCACTCCATTTCTTAAAAATAAGTCAAAAGAAGCATTTTGATACGCTTCCTCCGGTGTCATATTAGCTTCATTGATTAACGCATGTGCCAGAGTCTCCATAAAATTAGGACTCACTTGGTTGAATGTAATGAATTGAACAATAGGGAAGAAGAGCGTGATCATCACACACATGACCAATCCCGTCATAAACGCTTGTTGCCATTGGATGACATTATCGTAATACTCTTTCTTCTTTTGGCGAATACCCAACCAGTAGAAAATAAAGAGTAAAAAACTAAAGAGCATTTCAAGAAGTACTTCATAACGCACCTTTTCCGTGTGAAATCCCATCGATTTTCCTATAAACATCCAAATCAAAGCTGCTAAGGTTGCCAAAGCGGCCCATTTGAATTCAATAGAGAATTTTTTCATTGTATTAGCTTAAAGTGTAAGGTTCAAAAGTAAAGTTTTTATTTTATAGCTTAAAATATATTTTTTTCTAATTTTTTTTCTTAGATTTAATAAGAACTATGAAAAAAGAAAATAAAATAACCACTATTTTGTTAATTAATATAGTGAAAAAAATAATTAGTTATGAAAACGCTTATTTTAATTAGACATGCCAAATCGTGTTGGGATACTATAACGGAAGATAAAAATAGGCCCATCTCAAAAGATAGAGGCGTACAAGACGCTCTTTTAGTTTCGCAGGCGATTAGCTCTCTTTTGCCTGAACGGTTTATTGTTTGGACCAGTACAGCCAAACGCGCGAAACAAACGGCTACTATTTTTTGTCAAAACTTAGAAATCAATCCTGCTTATGTCATTGAAAAAGAAGATATTTATACTTTCGATGTCAAGAAACTAGCGCGAACGATAAAAAAATGTGAAAATACACACAATGCCTTGATTATTTTTGGACATAATGATGCTATCACAGATTTTGTTAATAAATTTGGTATGGTTTCGATTGATAATGTACCAACCTCAGGAGTAGTCGTGATGGACTTTCCCCAAGAGGATTGGAAAGCGATTAAAAACGGAACTGTAATAAGTAAAGTTTTTCCAAGAGATTTAAAATAAAAAATGAATACAACTACTGTAACACCAAAATATTTTTACGTTGATCGTGAGAAAAGCTGGTTAGCTTTTAATGAGAGAGTTCTACAAGAAGCAGGAGATGTCACTGTCCCCTTACTCGAACGACTTCGTTTTATTGGTATCTTTTCCAATAATTTAGATGAATTTTTCAGAGTGCGGTATGCAACCATTCGCCGTATGGTGCTAACGGGACAAAGCAACCGCCGATTGGGAAGTGGTGTAGTTGTCAAAGATTTGTTGACGCAAATTACCAACCGCGTAATTGTATTGCAAAGTGAAAGTTTGCGTATTCTAGCTGAAATTGAAAAACAGCTGGAAGCGGAAAAAATATTTATCCTCAACGAAAAAACAATCAATGAGAAGCAAAAAGCCTTCGTCAAAGATTATTTTTTACATACGCTATCACATGATTTAGTAACGGTTATCCTCAGTGATTTAGCACCTTTCCCCCTGTTGCGCGATACGCATGGGTATTTGGCTGTTAAACTTGAGGTTGATGAAGAGTTGCGCAGTAAAAGAAGTAAAGCCAATAAGCGAGAAAAGGGGACGCGATACGCTATTATCGAAATTCCCAATATTGTCAATCGATTTGTAGAGCTACCTTCAGATGATGATAAAAAATACATCATCATGATCGACGATATTATCCGTGATAACCTAGCGTCAATCTTCCGTATTTTCGATTATAAAGCCGAAAAAGCCTTCATGATTAAAATTACCCGTGATGCGGAACTAGGTGTAGATACAGATTTACACAAGTCCTTTGTGGAGAAAATCTCCAGTGGGGTAAGAGATCGTAAAGAGGGAGAAATTGTTCGTTTTGTCTATGACCAAGAAATGGACCAAGATTTATTGGACTATTTGCTCGAAAATGTGGAGATTGAGATGAATGATAGTATTATTCCTGGGGGACGTTATCACAACCGACGTGATTATATGAGTTTTCCAACCTTAGGGCGTTCGGATTTGACTTACCCTAAACAAATACCAGCCGCTGTTGTAGGTCTTGATATGGAGGATAGTATTATCCAACAGCTACAAAAAAGAGATTACCTCATTTATACGCCTTATCAATCATTCTCCTACCTTGTGCGTCTTTTGCGTGAAGCTGCTTTGGATCCACAGGTATTATCGATTAAGATTACGTTGTATCGATTGGCAAAAAACTCTCAGATTATTAGCTCGCTAATTAATGCAGTTAAAAATGGAAAAAAAGTAATCGCTCAAATTGAATTGCAAGCGCGTTTTGACGAGGCGAGTAATATCTATTATTCCGAATTGATGCAGTCTGAAGGTGTACAGCTTATTTTTGGGGTAAAAGGACTCAAAGTACACAGCAAAATTTGCGTGATTGAACGCTTGGAAAATAAAAAGATTAAGCGCTATGGATTTGTTTCTACTGGGAATTTTAACGAGAGTTCAGCGAAAATATATACCGATGTAACCCTATTGACTTCGCATAATCAGATTATGAAAGATGTCTCTAAGGTATTTGAATTTTTACAAGTGAATTATCGCGTACACAAGTACAAACATCTTTTGGTATCACCACACTACACCCGATCGGGATTCAATAAGCTAATTGATCGCGAGATTCGCCATGCTAAAAATGGATTGCCTGCTTCAATTCGATTGAAAATGAATAGTCTATCTGACTTGAGAATGGTAGATCGCCTATATGAAGCGAGTAATGTAGGAGTAAAAATACAATTGATTATTCGCGGTATATGTTGTTTAGTTCCTGGTATTCCTGGGATGAGTGAGAATATAGAGGCAATTAGCGTGGTAGATCGCTTTTTAGAGCATTCGCGTATTTATATTTTTGGAAACAACAACAATCCCGAGGTGTTTATTTCGTCGGCAGATTTTATGACGCGTAATTTAGATGAACGCGTGGAAGTGACCTGCCCCATTTACGATGATAAAATCAAAAAAGAATTAATTGAAACCTTTGAGATAGGGTGGAAGGGCAATGTGAAAACGCGGATTCAATCGGGCGATTTAACCAACAAATACAGAGAGAGAGACGGAGAAGCGGATTACCAATCACAACGAGAAATGTATCGTTATTACATGAACAAACTGAAAGAATAATATGTTAAAGATAAAGAAATATGCTGCCATTGATATTGGTTCTAACGCCATGCGTTTGTTGATTATGAATATCGTGGAAACCAAAGGCAAAGATCCTGTTTTTAATAAGAGTTCATTGATTCGCGTTCCCATCCGTTTGGGGCAAGATGTTTTTACAGAAGGAGAAATCAGTGTAGCATCCAAACAGCGAATGATAGAAGCGATGCAAGCTTTTTATTTGTTGATGCGCGTCAACAAAGTAGAGCGCTTTATGGCATGTGCTACTAGTGCTATGCGCGAAGCAGATAATGGACAGGAAGTGGCAGAAGCCGTTTTAGCAGCATCAAAGATTAAAATTAATATTATAGACGGAGAGAAAGAAGCAATGATTATTGCTTCGACAGATTTAAAAAACTACATCAATCAAACGAAGAATGTTATGTTTGTTGATGTAGGAGGAGGTAGCTCAGAGTTTACCATCTTTAAAGAAGGTGAACCGATCGCTTCGAAGTCCTTCCGCAATGGAACCGTTCGCCTATTGAACGATATGGTGTCAAAAAGCGTGTGGAATGACATTCAAACTTGGGTAAAAGAAGAAACCAAACACCTGCATGATATTGTTGTCATTGGATCAGGAGGAAACATCAATAAGGCGTTTAAGATGTCCGGTAAAAGTCAGGATAAGCCATTGAGCTATAGTTATTTGAATCAACAGTTGACGCGATTATCTGAAATGACGTATGACGAACGCATTGCAATATTGGGATTGAATCCCGACCGTGCCGATGTGATTATCCCAGCCTTGCGCATCTATGCCTTTGCCATGAAATCCAGCGGTGCTAAGCAAATCTACGTACCCAAAATAGGAGTGTCTGACGGAATCGTCAAGGCAATTTACTTTGGTAAAATTCCGTTAGATTATCAAACGATAGTTTATGAATAACCCAATTCGGGATCGATATAATAAATAAAGCGCGACTTAGTTGTAGTAGGTCGCGCTTTTCTTTTGTTTTTATATTTTCTCAAGGGAGAAATTTTAGTTGTATAATTTTGCTAAGGTTAAGAAGAGACTACGCAAAACAACAATCGCCATCGCCAAAATTAACGCGAATATTGCTACAATCTTCTAGACCAAAAGCTTTGGATATAATAGATTGTTTGACTTTTTCTTTTTTGTATAAGAAAATAGAAGAAGAAAATAGTGCTGTAACAATAGCGGGATCATAACAAATAATTTCTCGGATCTTTAGTTGGATAGCGTGTTGTTTAATTACGTTAGCTACCAATTCACCATACTTTTTATCATCAAAATACGTAAACAACACTTTGAGTGTCGTTCCTCTTTTTTGTAAGACTATGAAACCAATACAAGTTTTGTGCTCACTTATTTTTACAAAATAATACCCAAATGATTGGTCGTACATTGAAAAGACATAGCGATCTTTTGTTGTATTGGATAGTAAAGGAGCTTCATACACCCAGTGGTAAGTTTTGAGCCAGTTAAAAAAAGCATTGCTTTTTTGAGCAATATCCTGTTTTCCGTAGGTGTCAATTAGCATTCTTACGGCTGTGTCGGGAAAAGGTAAGTAGTCAATTGTAGTGTTTTTGAGCTTTTTTTGCAGGGTTCGACGACAAAAGCTAAGTCGAGCATTAATCAATACATTCAAAGCACGATCAGCAAAGTCGAAAAAAGGGTATAAAAATTTCGCTTTTGGCAGGAGTGTTGGAATGATAAAAGACAAATTGCTGCGCAACACAGCTTTTATTCCCGGACTGCTTTTGAGATCCATAAAATACCCTGATTTGTCATATACTCTTTTTGCACTAGGCGTAAATTGAGAAATCCCAATTTGCCCATTTTGTTTGGTGTACATGGTATCTAAAAGTAAGCGTCCAATTCCCGTTCCTTTTGTTTTAGGATGGACCCACCAAGTAGATAACCAAGCAATCTTTTGTTTTTGTTCTCCCGTATAGACAAAATCAGTATATGCGCCCATATAGCCCACAAGTTCACCGTCTATATAAGCTAATAATAGAACAATATCGCGATCAGCACAAGTGGGATTGTGATAGTGTGACCACAACCGATGCTTGCTTACAGCTAGAAAAGGATGATCCCAAAATGTAGTATCTTCCATCAACTGAGGAATATCTTTCTTCTGTATTTCTTTGATCTCTTTCACCATTAGTTTCTTTTAATTCTATATTTTCCAATCTTTTGGTTGTACCATTTGTATAAATTTTCCATTATAATAACCTTGCGCGTATCCAGCCTTGGATTTTCTAACGAAAAACGCTGTATGATCCGCGGATCAATATCTTGCTTGATACCCGAATTACCAAATAAGATTAGGTTGGGATCCATTTCAAACAAAGCGGTGATTAATCGTTTGGAAATTCCCCTATCGCTAAACGGAAAAGCGAAAAGCGAATAGGTAATACCAAAGTGTGTTTTGAGCCAAGCTACGGAGTCTAATATTTCGCTCTTTTGCTCTTCAAAAGACAATTCGTTTAGCGGGCGATGCGACATGGAGTGTCCTCCAAAATAAAAACCATTATCCATCATTTCCTGAATCTGTGCACGAGTAATATAAGGCATATGCTTGCTTAAATACTGTTTTTCATCCAGTTGTAATAGATCAAAAATAGCTTCAATAAGCTGCTCTTGTTGCGCTTTTAAAGCTAAGAACTTCTGCTTGAAATCCAAAGTACTTGTATAAGTAAAATGGCAAAGTTTGGCTATTTTGTTTGCGGTTGTTGCGTCGATATTATTTTTTTCGATGTGAGAATACAAAACACTTAAGCGGTGTCTGTGCATCATTTTGTGATTATCCACATAGTTGGGGTTAATAAAAAAGATAGCAGATATTTTCTTTTCCTTTAAAAGAGGGTAAATAGTGGTGTATATTTCACTTAATCCATCATCAAAAGTAAGTAAGTAGGTATTTTTACTACTGTTTTTTGTTAATAATTGTTCTAGTGGAAGTGTGGTGTAATGCGTATGTAATAAAGCGAGATCGACTTGAAAATGCTCGATATTTTTATAGGAATAGAGGTGTTTGATATGCTCTTTTTGATCGTTGTGGACGAGGTGATAGTAAGGGAAAATGGATTGTTTCTTCACTTGCTCCAATGCTATTATCTCGGAGATTTTATAGAGTATCGTTTTTACCAATCCCATTTTTCTGTTTTTAAAGTTAAAATTAATCGAATATATTAATTTAAGTGTAAAGATTGATAGAAGGAGAGAACTATTTTATGTAGTGTTTTTTATCCCTCTAGTTTATAGGCGTGGTTTATCGCACGAATTTTATATCTGATGAATTAAAACTTTGTTGCGATTTGTTCGCTTGTTTTTATTTAGAAAGTCCAAGTTTCACTTCAATTGTCGCATGCGTTTATTACTTCCTACGAATACCGCACAAAAGCACAAGGCAATACCACCAGTTACATATACATTTTGTACGCCGAATTGATCGGCTAATTCTGCGGTGAAGAGCAAACCAATAATGGCGGGAATTTGACAAATACTACCGATTAATCCAAAGATTCTTCCGAGGTATTGGGACTCAAATTGAGTTTGGATTAATGCGGTAATAGATCCTTCGTAAAGGGGAACAGCAATTCCTTGAAAAACAGTTAATACAGCATATAGTATAAACAAATGCGGAGCGAGCAAACCACAAATTAAGAGGGCAAGTCCCAAGAGGATATACCCCACTAGGGCGAGGGATATTTTTCGAAAACGTTGATTGAGCACTGCGAGTAAACCACCGCCGAATAGTAATCCAATACCAAAGAGTATCTCAATTAAACTCACTTGATAGGGAGTTCCTTTGTAGTAGTTTAAGGTTACTAGCGGTGTTACAGCTACAACGGGAAAAATGAAGAATCGCGCAATAATTTCGGAAAAGAGCAACCACGACATGGGGTTATTTCGCAGGATGATACGACCGCCTTCTACCATATCTTTATAAATAGATGCTGTAATTTCAACTCTTTTCTTTGTTTTGGGAAAGGCAACGAATAGCAACATGATACAGGCTATAAAAGCGCCTATAACATCTAAGAGCATCACAAGGGTCATGCTGTAATGCAAGAGCAAGAAAGCGCCTAGTGCAGGACCACTGATAAAAGCAACCGATTGGATTACTTCATTGACTCCTGCTACGCGTACCAGTTGATCTTTTGGTGCGAGTAGGGGTACGGTTGATTTCATCGCAGGTGTGTGAAAAGCCCCTCCAATAGAGCGAAGCGCTAAGAGCAGGTAAATAGACCACAGTTCTAGTAAATTCCAGTAAAAGAGTAAGGCGATTACTGCTGAACAAAGTGCAACAAAGCTATCTGAAGCAATCATGGTTGCTTTTTTGTTCCAGCGATCGACTAATACCCCCGCAAATGGACCTAAGAGAATTTGAGGTAATAAACCTGCAATTGTGGCATAAGCGAGTACTTTGGCGGATCCTGTCTCCATACCTATCCAAAGTACCAAGGCAAATTGCGCAATGGAACTTGTTAAAATAGAAAAGGTTTGTCCCATCCAAATAAGGATGAATTTCTTCTTCCAATCTTGTAAATCAATAACCTGAGTCATGGTAAACTTTTTTTGCAAGAATAAAAGTTTATCCCTCAATCAACGTTACCATTTGGTAACTTCGTTTAATTGCCAACAATTTTTCTCCTCAAGCGACTCAACGATTGTGGGGTCAAGCCCAAAAAAGAAGCAATGTACTTTTGGGGAACCAATTGAAATAATTCAGGATCGTTCTCTAAGATAGACAGGTAACGTTCTTTGGCTAATTGATGGGATAAATCAACAGAGATACGCGTGACGTCAAAGTAGAATTTTTCGATCAAGATGCGTATTAAATTGGAAATTTCGTGAGAGGCCAAACAAAGGGCATCCAGTTCCTTTTTATCCATGTAATAAGCTTTACTTTCACCCACGGACTCCAATAGGTAATTTGGCTCAATTTCGCTATAAATCAAATCGCTATAGCGTTCAAACCACAGGGTGTTCTCATCTCCATCAACTATTTTATACGCGCGCCAAATACCTTTTGACAAGATGTAAAAGGTGGATTTTGTATGGGTATGATCCAAAATGATTTCCTTGTTTTCAAAGGTAACCAGCTCCATGTTGGATAGTAAAAGCGTTAAGGCAGATTCGTCAATGTTGTATTTATCACAAAGATGGGTAAGAAGTGCTAGCATAGGAATAGACCAAGTGGATGAAGTGTATATAATAAGTCTATGGTAAAAATATCAAATTTCAGTTGGGTTTTTCGTTTCTTGCGAAAGAAATCAAAAAAACATTGGAAGCCAAATGAAGGGTGTAAAATAAAAAAAACTTGGTTTTGTCCATTCTGATCTCATTTATCTCCATTGCGTTGGATGAGGTAAAGTCAGTCCTTTGTAAAAAAAGATCATGAGTACCATAAACGTTGCCGAATTTCCTATTGTTCGTGTGTCTATTGCATCGACACAAAAAGAGAAAAATCAAGATCAATACTTTGCAGACTATGAAGCTTTACTTCAACGGGGACAAACATTTGTTATGATCAATGAAGTAAGTGCTCCAGATGTGGAGGAAACCAAGAGCGATAAAGTCCATATGAAAAAGATGAACCTTTGGATGAAGAAGAATCGAGAGGCACTATCTACCCAAGTTTTAGCGATGATTCAGGTAGAACCTGATCCGATCAAACGTCAAGTAGCACTTGATTTTCAGGTTGTTTTTCAAAAGTATTGGGGACATAAGCTTCTTGTGGTGAAAACTTATGCAGAAGCTTTAGACTTGGCAAAGCAAGAAGTAGAACAAAGTGAACTAACAACTAAATGACGTCTAAAACAAATTAAACCAGTTATTTTTATTTTTTTATGTTATGAGTCGAACGTTCAGGTGAGTTAATCTTGCCTGAACGTTTTTTTAGTGGTGTGCGCTTTTCTTATTACGATATTAAACAGGGATAATTATATAGTTTTATACTCAAAGCTACTCTTTTGGTCGCAGCTATACTTTAATTTTTAGACGCATACCTTTAATTGGAATGGTGAAGTTCAGGATGAACCGCCTTTTTTTGTTCTTTATCTCACTTAGTTTATATTTTATTTTGGTATTCGATGAACCTTCATTGCATTACGGTTTGCTCTTTGCTCTTTGTTTTTTGTTTTTCGCGCGGTTCGCTCGTTGTGAGGTTTGTACGGTGTATCTCACTGATTTTATATTTTGTTTTAGTGTTAGATGAATCTACACTTCGTTACGGTTTCCCATTTCCAATCTCCCATTTCCAATCTCCAATCTCCCATATTTAAAAATTCTTTTTCTTCCCTGTTCTGTAGATTAATAAAATAGGAAGTACAGTCCACAGCGTTAATAAAGCAAAGGAAAGTAAACTACCTAATCCACTGCCAAAGAATTTTTTGAATACAGCTCCAGTATAACCTAAAAGTGCTGAGATATCGAGTTTGAGTAAGATCATAATGCGCGATAAGTCAATGGGATTTAAGATCGTACCAATCAAGGAGATATTTTCCAACGGATAATCGCCAAAGACCATGAGGATGCTCAAAAAGATACCATCATAGACGACTGCTAAGAATAACCACAACAAGATAGCCAGTCCGAATCCTTTGATTTTATTTTCATTTCGCAATCCGATATTATAGGCTAAAGCGCTGAATATAAAAGTTAGAAAAGCACCGATACCCAACAAAAGTAGAAATTCGAAGATAATATCAGAGGCAAAAAGTCCATAGCAGATAAAGGGAATACCTAAACCAATAAGTAAACTCATCGATAGTGATAGGGCCACGCCTAAATACTGCCCAATAAAAATAGAAGATCGCTTGATGGGTAAAGCGAGCAAGAGTTCTGTAAATTCCTTGGAATCATAGTAGTACATAATACCAAAAATCGTACTGATTAGGGGAACAAGAACAATGATCACATTCATCAAGGTAATAATGGCTTTTCCTATATCGCGATTGAGGAATAGCAAGACAAATCCAAGCGCAAGATAGAAGAACAAATAGAAGTAGCTCCATCTACTGCGCATTAAATCGAAAAAGCTATATTTTAGAATTTTAAGCATAAGAATCAATTAAAAGGTTAGCAATAGCATGTTCAAAGTTGTCTTGTTTTGTCGTTTCTTTTAGTTCGTCAATGCTGCCTTTGAAGTATATTTTTCCTTCGAGAATAAAGATAATTTGATCGGATATTTCCTCAACAAAACTCATAATATGAGAGGTAACGATAATGGTTTTTCCCTTTTGTTTCTCTTTGATAATCAATTGTTTTAATAGGATCATCGCTGCAGGATCTAGTCCAGTAGTTGGTTCATCGAGAATTAAAATGGGATTATCGAACATAAAGGCCAATAAAATATTAACTTTTTGCTTGGTTCCTCCCGATAGTTTATTGAGTTTCTTGTTGAGAAAAGGAGTGAGCTTAAATAACTCAACCAGGGGTTGGTGATCTTTTTGTTTGTCGTTTCTCAAATCTTTGATCATATGGATTAATTCCAATACTGTAAGTGTATTGGGGAAATTGGCAATTTGAGGTAAATAATCAATATTCTCTCGGTATTGCCATTGGTTGGCAATGTTGTTACCCTCAATTTCGATGGTTCCTTGATCGGGATAGACCATGGATAAAATACATTTATTGAGGGTTGTTTTACCACTTCCATTGGGACCCAATATAGCGAGTACGCCTTGCCCAATCGTGAGGTCAATTCCTTTTAACACCTGATTGTCGGCAAATTTTTTATGTAAATTAGTGATCGTAATCATGTTGAATTTGTTTGATAAAAGGTTGAGTATCTACTAAGTTATCGGGTGTAAATACAGGGGATACTTTTTCTGAGAAATCGATGATGTCGACAAATAGACTACGCAAGAAAATAATAGATTCTGGCGTTTTATTTACGATATACGAAAAGAGTTTAATTGGTCGGTGTGGTACATCGCCAATCCCGTCCTTGTCTAAATCATAGCCCGTGTAATTACTCCAATAGTTGAGGTCAAAATTGTTTTGATTGAGTTGACCTTGATAGAGCAAATCAAAGGAGTTGTTTAAAAAGTTATTGTAATTTACGATGTTTTGATAATTGGCTCCTCTGGAGTTCAAGGCCCATCCATTGCTAATAAAATCATTGTGTAGGTACTGTACGCGGTTGGATCCTTCGATATTAATAGCCGTGGTGTTGTTTTTAAATACATTGCGACTAATTTCTGTATCATTGACTTCCTTTAGCAAGACACCATAGGCAGCAGATCCCCAATTATCACTGAATAAGTTGTAACTCATTTTCATGAATTTGGAAAACATAATCGCCACACCAGCTCCGTTATTGGTATAGGAACAATTTGTCACTACATCGTGATTGGAGAACATAAAATGCAAGCCATAGCGCACGTTGTTCTTACTGATATTGTTGTGAATGGTACAGTAATTAGAAAATTCTAAATAAATACCATCGCGTACACGTTCGACGTAATTGTCTTTGATTTCAATGTTGTTACAATACCACAACTGAATGCCATTACCCGAATTAAATTCACTTTTCGCCTTGCCGTAAATCTTGTTGGACAGTACTTTCCCGTCCTTGGATTTCTCGAGGTAAATACCAAAAAAAAGCTCTTTAATGGTGTTGTTTTCAATGATAAAGTGTTTGCTTTCCCTTACGCGTATCGCGGCGTAATCCTTGATATAACTCGTTCCTACATTGATGATAGTGAAGTCTTTAATCGTGACATAGTCCGATTGAATAAGGAAGATTTCTCCTTTGTTTTCACCATCAACGATGGCGTTTTTACTGAGTAGGGTGAGTGGCTTTTTGATGTGAATTTCCGTTTCTTTATACGTTCCTGCTTCAACGACAATCAAATCATAGGCTTCGGCTATGTCGATGGCTTTTTTAATCGTATTGATTGTGGAGTTGGGTTGAACGGTAATGGTTTTGGCCTTTGTATTCCATCCTGATACAAGAAAAATAAGAATGCATAGTATTTCAAGTGTTTTTTTCATAGTACTAAAGAAGTTAAAGCCCTGCTCGTGATTAGTGATGCGACATTTGTTGACGAATGGTGGTGAATGAATAGCGTTCACCTGTAAACTCGTCTAGTAATTTTTGTGCATCTTCCTTGGTTTGTGTCGCTGAAAGAAAGGCTCCCATTGGACTGGGAATATTCTTTGAGATAATAAAATTCGCCTGTTCAGCGGGAATTAATGTCCCTGGGTTGCGTAGATCAGCGACCAAGATATGCGAGTATTCTTTCTCTGGATGTTCTGTATCAGCGAGGTAATGCAACATACATTCGATGGCGTCGAATTTGTAGTTCTTGCCCTTGGTAGTTACCAATTGAGCGGCGTGTTTCGCATCGACAATGCCCATTTTGCAAAAATCACAATCGTCTGTCCCGTATTCAATGGGCTGTACTTTAACTGTACAAGAGACAAAAAGGAGGATAAGAATAAGATAAGCGATTGGTTTCATACTAATTTTTTTTAGATTTTGCTCCAACGAAATAAGCGATAAAGATCAATACCATACCCAAAGCCATGAGATAAGCACCGAGGTGTGGATAAGAATACGCGTCGAAGTTTAATATTTTTCGATGTCCAAATAGGGGAGGTTCATAGGTTAATGGATTGCCGTTTGCATCGACCATTTTCATGATTGCATGTGGATCTAAATCACTTCCGTAATCAAGCAACCACAAGTTAAAATCATACATTCCTGCGAGACCTAATATAACCATGACAACCAACCAACCCAAGAAAAAAGAAGGTTTTACCTTATTGAAGTAACCTCCAATCCCCAAGGCAATTCCCAAGAAGGCCATAGTGGCAATTACGATTGGGAAAACGGTAAATTCCCACATATCTTCAGCTTTGGGAATGGTTTTCATCCCAATATAGTGGTTTAAACCATCGATATTTTGAAGATCAAATTCTCCTACGCCCTTAATCCCATCAATATAAATATTCATTCCTAGTGGAATTGGATATTGTGGAGCTCCTAGTTCAATGTTCCAAAGTGGAAAGTAGAATAAGGATAGGAGTAAACATGAGCCCACTATCATTAAAATAGAGGATTTTTTCATACTTTTTTGTTTGTAAAGGACAGGAATTTTACTTCCTGTCCTTTAAAGATTAAAATTAAAAGCGGCTTGTTATGATACGTTATTCATCATCTAGCGACCAAGAAAGTTGAATGTTTGAATCCGCAGGGGATACGCGTACATAGCCTTGCATCTCTTGGTGAAGAGCCGAACAGAAATCCGTACAATAGAAAGGCCAAACACCTACTTGTTTAGGTTCCCATACAAAAGTTTCTGTTTTACCCGGTGTCACGAGGAGCTCGGATGTATTAGCACCCAACATGCTGATTCCGTGTGGAACGTCAAAGTCTTGCTCTAAGTTCGTTACGTGGAAAAAGACTTTATCACCTACTTTTACACCTTCGATATTATCTGGGGTAAAGTGACTACGAATCATCGTCATATAGATGTGTACTTCATTTCCATTTCGCGTTACTTTAGTTTCAGCTGGTGATTTTACGGCATAAGGGTGTTTATTCTCATCGAGCTTATAGATTTGTCGAGATTTATCCTTAATCTTATCCGCTTTGATTGCCGCTGCATAATGCGGTTCACCAATTGTAGGGAAATCGAGCAATAGTTCCATTTTATCCCCTGTAATATCATAGAGTTGAGCGGAGTGATTTAAATCGGGTCCAACAGGTAAGTAACGGTCTTTGGTGATTTTATTCATCGCTACTAAGTATTTACCATCTGGTTTTCTTGAGTTCCCCCCAGGAATCATCAAGTGTCCTACGGAATAATACGTTGGCTTGCGATCGATAATCTCCCAAGTACCCAATTTCCATTTTACAACTTCAGATGAGATAAAGAACGTCGTATATGCATTGCCTTGACCATCAAATTCGGTATGCAACGGACCTAATCCAGGTTGTTCTACTACACCTGCTAATACATCTTCAAATTTTAAGATAGGTAAACCATAAGCTTCTCCATCAAATTTCTTTTTCTCAATGGCATCTAGCATTTTAGTAAAAGAGTGTACCGTTAGGTTAGCCGAAAGTTTTCCATTTCCGATGATGTATTCTCCAGAAGGATCAACATCACAACCGTGCGGTGATTTTGGCGTAGGTAATAAGTACACCAAATCAGGGAATTCACTGGCATCGAGGATTAACACCTCTTCTTTCATCGTATGCGTAGCCATATGTGTGGCATTGTCAAATTTATTATGCGCATACTTCACTGGCATTTTTTTTCCTTTCCCAGCTTTGATGTATTCTTCGGCTTTTTTCCAGTTTACCGCCGCAATAAAGTCCTTGTCATTTTGAGAGGCATTTACTTCTAGTAAGCTGTGTGCTTCTTCCGTATTATAGGTTGTAAAGAAGAACCAACCATGTGATTTTCCGCGACCTGGGTGGGATAAATCATAGTTAAAACCAGGCATTTGAATTTGGAAAGACAAATCCATTTCTCCTGATTTTTGGTCTACTTTGATAAAAGATAGCGTTCCTTTAAAATTCCCTTTATATTCTTTAATAGAGATATCGCGTTGTGGAATAGGCACAGAAAAACGCGTTCCTGCTACAACATATTCCGTGTTTTCCGTTACGAAAGACGAGCTGTGATTCCCTGCACTATTTGGAATTTCGATGATCTCAGCTGTACTGAAATCCTCCAAGTCAATACGTGCAATACGCGGGGTGTTATTCCCGTTGATGAAAATCCAACGTCCATCTAATTCCCCATTGGTTTGAGAAATATCAGGGTGGTGGGAGTCGTCCCAAGGAATAAATCCGTGAGAGGTCATTAACATGGGCTTGGTTTCTTCACTATAGCCATACCCTTTTTCAGGATCTTGTGAGAAAACAGGGATGACTTTAAAAAGTCTTCCTGAGGGTAAGCCATATACGGAGAGCTGACCGCTAAATCCTCCAGAGAAAAAACCATAGTACTCGTCATATTCTCCTGGTGCAACATATACTTTTTCTGCGGCATTCGACGAGAGCGCCCCCTTGCTATTCTGTCCTGATTTCGTGCAACTGACTAAGGTAAAGCCCGCCAGACAACTCATTAAGGTTAAATTGATAAACTTTTTCATACGTTATGGTGTTAAGTTACAGTGTTCTAAAATATTCTAAAACGGCACGGGCTTCTTCTTCTGTTAGATTCTGATTCGCCATCGGTGCACCGTTAAATTCTTTTAATAACTCTTGTGCTAATGGATCATTTTCAATCATATTCTCTGGGTTTAAAATCATATTCATTACCCATTCTGGTGTGCGACGTTCTAAGATACCCTTAGGAGCTGGTCCGATAAATTTCTTATCAGGCTTGTGACAAGCCGTACACATCGTTTTGAATACTTCTTGACCTTTCGTAGCCATGGCTTGATCAATGTCACCTAACACAAGGGTTTTGATCGGTCCTTTTCCTTTATTTACTAAATCTACGCGTTCCGAAGCAGGTGCATTTGCATCTGTTGAAGTAGATTTCGTTTCTGTAGGAACTTCTACTTTTCTTTCATTTGTTGTTACTGTTCCGTCTGATGTGGGTTTTGCAGTTTTGTCTCCACAAGAAAGAAGGGTAAAACAGCCTGTTAGTAGCATAAATGATAGCGCTTTTGATTTCATCTTGATATAGTTTAGATATTATTGTAACCCAAAGTTAGCCCTAGATGAAGGGAGTATTTTATGACTCAGATCACAAAAGTGTTAATAAAGGAGTTTTTTATCCTTTTTCTTGTTTTTAATGTCATGTATCACCAAAAATCCTCTGATTACAAGAGAGAGGTGTAAGAAAATCACGTCATTCTTTTTGTGTTTAAAGTTGTTTTTTATGTTAATTTAGATGTGCTTTTTATTTTATTTAGTATTTAATGTGTTAATTTGTATTAATAATTATTTATGTTATGAAAAAGATACTGTTTGTTTTGTTTTTTGTGTTAATTCACCTGCATACAATGGCCCAAAAGGGAATATTTAAACGAGGAACAATTAGCCCAAGCGTTTACAAGGAACAACTAAGCTATACAAGGGTAGATAAGCTGATTTATGTAACAGTGGAAATAAAAGGAAAGGAGTATGTTTTTCTAGTAGATACTGGAGCTCCTTCAACAATTCGAAAAGGATTAGATGTTGATGCTGTTTTTCTAGAACGTCTGTCTATCATGGACGCCATGCAAAACACACAAGAGGTCGAATACGTTACTATACCTGCTGTGAAAATGGGGAATTTAACCTTTGAAAATTTTGTGTTTATGCGGGAAGACCTGTCGGTTTTTGACGACTTGGGTATTGATGGAATTCTTGGAGGCAATATGACAGCCAAGAGTGTGTGGGATTTTGACCTGTATCACGATGCAATTGTGATTTCAAGTCATTTCGATACGCAATGGAAGACCGCTAATTTCTCTTGTTTAAAAGTAAAGAAAACCGCCATTGGCACTCCCTTGCTTACATTGACGTACTTTGATCAGGTGAAGGAAAAGGGGATTTATTTTGATACGGGCTATAACGGATTGTTTTATTTGAGTGCTATTATGTTTGAAAAGGTAAAGCCATACGCTTCTCATTATATTACAGGAGAAGGTGTATTGAGTACAAATGCCTTTGGGGTTAGTTCAGGAGAAACCGCACTGTTGCCTCTATCCATGAAGGTAGGAAAACAATTGATTCCGACCTTTTTAGCGGATGTGGAAGAAGATGAGGAAAGCAATCTAGGAGTAGAGTGGTTGTCTTACTACCGCGTAATCCTACACGGCAACAAGTTTTATTTCGCCCCGTATGAAAACAAAAAGTTCGAAGCGAATTTTAGTGGAAAAGGATTGAAAACAAGGATAGAAAATGGGGAATTGATGGTCACATTTATTTGGCATAATTCACCTGCGCATCAAGCTGGAATTCAAGTGGGGGATACAATACAGGTAGTAAATGGACAAAACGTGGGGCAATTAACGTTGACTGAAAAAGAAAAATTGAAAGAACAACTACAGTCTTCTCCTGATGTTACACTTGAAATTAGTAGAATTAATACGGAGATTGTATTGAAAGAGGAAGTGCTCCTAAAAGGAAAATAATTTTGACCTAGCAGCCATGCAGTAGTAAAACAGTTGTATTCCTGTACAGCATGTGGTTTTCGTTTGCTTTTATTGGGCTAAAATCTGGTCTAGCTAAGTTTGTGTCATCTGAACTATTCCAATGGTTCAGATGTCTTTTACCTTTGACTTAAATAAAAGGGAGTCCTTAAAGCAGTGAGTAATTAAGACTCATTTGATGAGGATTCAACCTTGTTGTAAGTCTTTGAAATAAACTGTAATACATACTTAGCATGAAAATTGTCTTTTTTACGGACGGTGTTGTTCCGTTGAGCACTTCTTTTTTTATACCCCCCATAGCAATAGAAACACCTGCGATGAAGCCGTTGTCTTTTGCATTTAATGAAAGCAATACCGCGATTTTACTTCTGATCGCCATGACAGTACTAACGGTAATCGTTTGTGGATTTTTATATGTTGAAGCCAAACAACTATTACAGGCGTATCAGCAAAGGAAAACAGCGCAGTTGAAGAAAGAAGAGCAACCGTTGTCTTGCTTGAAGTCCAATCAAATGAAGCAATTGCTTGATTTAATACGATCAAAAAAACAGCCTATTGCATTGGTACTGGGGTTCTTTTTTCAACTCCCGCTATGGGCACAGACCTCGATGCGGTTGGAGGATCGTCCACTTTTAAAAGAGCCCGGCATTTGGATTATTTTTATACTAATTGCCATTCCCATTATTTTGGGAGGTTGGATGATGGCGGTTCAAGTCTATCACATTATTAAGAGTCAACGGCAAAAGCTACACAACCAAGAAGTAGATCGTTTAATTCACTATTTCGAGAATTTATCAGAAGAAGATCTGGAGGTGTTTATGCAGCGCAAAGAGGCGTTGGATTATACGCTTTCGGATCAGGAATTATCAGGAGCACAAGAAGCGCGAGATCAGAAAGGATTGATCAGCATTCAGGAACGCGATGGCTTACCTGTGGTAGCCGCAAAGAAAAAAAATGAAAAGAACCTCGATATCGATCCTAAGCTTACTCAAGTAATTCTTTGGTTTTTGGGTACAGCGAGTTTTTGGTTGCTTTTTGGAACAACAGTAGGTGAGTACCTGGGGATTAAGTTTGTCGCTCCAGATATCGATCAAACCAGTTGGTTAAGTTTCGGTCGCTTGCGTCCCGTACATACGAATGCCGTATTTTGGGGCTGGTCTTCCTTGGGGATGATTGGTTTAGGTTACTATATTGTTCCTCGTGTAAGCAATACGGTATTAGCGAGTTACAAATGGGCGTGGTATTCGCTCATTTTGATTAATGCCTCCGTCTTCCTTGGTTCGATCAGTTTAATGGCGGGTATTAACAATGGAGGAGGTGAATATCGCGAGTACATTTGGCCGATTATGTTGCTCTTTGCCTTGGGGTTATACTTTACCTTGCGCAACTACCTCAAGACCATTGCACAGCGTAAAACAGAAGAAATCTATATTTCCAATTGGTATATTGTCGCTGCGGTTATTTTTATTAGCGTTGTGGCCGTGGTAGGCTATCTTCCCTTTTGGCAAGACGGATTAGGTGAAACTATTGTACAAGGCTACTATATGCATCAAGCGGTAGGAATGTGGTTTATGTTGTTTACCTTGGGAATTGTGTACTACTTCGTTCCCCAACAGCTCAATAAACCCATTTATTCCTATAGTTTGGGAATCTTGGCTTTTTGGACGCAAATTCTTTTTTATACCCTTATTGGTACGCATCACTTTGTATTCAGTGCCATTCCTTGGTGGTTGCAAACAGTCGCTATTGTTGCCAGTGTTGGGATGGTGATTCCCGTAGTTGCGGGAACGACAAACTTCATTATGACCTTTAATGGGGCATGGCACAAGGTTAGAGATAGCTATACGGTGCCTTTTCTTGTGGTGGGCATCATCTTTTACTTTACGGGTTCACTACAAGGAACAGCAGAGTCTTTTCGCTTTACCAATTTACTGTGGCACTTTACTGATTTTACCGTAGCGCATTCGCATTTAACTATGTATGGTATTATTGCTTTTTTACTATGGGGCGGTATTTATGCGTTAGTACCACAACTAACGGGAAGAGAGGCACCACAAATTACAGTAGGCGCCCATTTTTGGCTAGCACTGATCGGGTTGCTATTTTATTCAATTCCCTTAATGTATGGCGGAACCTTACGCGGTATGCTGTGGATGGGAGATGCACCTTTTATTGAAAGCGTAAAGCTCATGATGCCTTATTGGTTATGGCGCGCCATTGGGGGCAGTTTGATGTGGATCTCTCATGTGTTTTTTGCCTTTAACTTTTACAGCATGATTCGATCGCCTCACCCCAAAGAAACGGCAAGCGTCACCCTTGCCCTTGAAAAACTACAAGATCAAATCAAGTCTAGTACAAACTCTTAATTTTTATTCATGGATATTTTCAATAATCATAAAAAATTATACCTCGTTGCCAGTGTATTATTTGTTGTATTAACGCTGTTTGTCGCTGTTATCCCAGCCTTGGATAATCAGTCGAGAATCCAGCCATTGCCCGATGCGGAGCCTCTAAGTGAGGCAGCAGTACGCGGAAAAAAAGTATTTATAGCCAATGGATGCGTCGCCTGCCACAGTCAGCAAGTGCGAAATGTTGAAATGGATCGAAAATGGGGGAGTAGACCGTCTATGTCTGTTGATTATGCAGGCAATAAACGGATCGATGTATGGACGAATACTGCTACATTGATGGGAACAGAACGCACAGGACCCGATTTAACCGATATAGGTACACGACAACCCAGTATCGATTGGCATCTTGTACACCTGTTTAATCCGCGAATTGTCGTAAAAGAATCCGTGATGCCCGCCTATCCTTTTTTATTCCAATACAAACACAGCCCGTCTGATACGGATGTTATTGTATCCGTACCTGAGGGATTTGGCAACCCCAAAAAAGGACAAGTAGTTGCGACGGAAGAAGCGCTGGATCTCGTGGCATACTTGCGTGAACTCAAACAAGCGAAATTACCTGGAGCTAGTGTAGCACCTGAATTTCTGTATCCAATGAAGGAAAAAGCAACCGTTCAAGTAGAAGGAGGAACAGCAGATACAGGTGTGGATGGAAAAAACCTTTACGCAACGAATTGTGCGACTTGTCATCAATCGAATGGTGAAGGATTAGCTGGTGCATTTCCCCCATTGAAAAACAGCCCGATTGTTATGGCAGAGAACTTACAGCTCTTTGTGGATATTATCATGAATGGATATGATGCCAGAGGAGAATATGGAGTAATGCCAGCTGTAGGAACAAACCTTAACTGGACGGCTAAAGAAGTAACCGCTATTGTCAATTACGAACGAAATAATTGGGGAAATCAAGCCCCTTTAGTTACAGTAGAGGAAGTAAAAGAGATCATGGATTATATTAATGAAATGAAAGCTAAACAATGAAAGTAAAACAAAACATTATCCTGGGGTTACTCGTTTTTTTTACCACGGGAACCCTGATGGCCTGTCCTGTTTGTGAACGCAATCAGCCAAAAGTATTAAAGGGAATTGTACACGGTTCAGGCCCTGATAGTCAATGGGATTATCTTATTATTACAGCAGTTGCTATTGTCGTGATCTTCACATTGATTTTTTCAGTTAAATGGTTGATTAAGCCAGGAGAAAGGAGCGATAGCCACATCAAAAGAACAGTTTTAAATGAGTTGTATCATGGAACAAAAAAGTAAAGTTTACCTCTTCCTTGATGAAGAGACCCAACCCATAGCTGTTTTGGAAACACCCATTACCTTTGCATTGGATACCCATAAACTGATTGATGGTGATCATATGCTAACCATTGTTAGTAAGGATTATACAGGTAAAGAAGGGATTCGAAAGATTCCCTTCACGGTTAGAAATGGACCTGCCATAGCTGTTGAAGGGATTAAAGAAGAAGCTGTAGTGGATGGCATTGTTGATATTATGGTTAATGCCTATGGAAAAGCAGATCAAAAAACCTTTTTAATTACAGGGAGTGAAACGCCTCAAAGTATTCCGTATTGGGTGTGGATTACGATCATTGTAGTCGTTGCTTGGGGATTGTATTATATGGTGCGCTATTTTGCCGAGGCAAGCTTGTGAGAGGGAATTTACATGTACTATATCTGGAAGATAAAAAAAAACGCTGCGTGTTAAACGCAGCGTTTTTTTGTGTGGGCTTCTCTTATTTTAGATCGGCAATAGAAGCGCCAAAATTGAGGTGTAATACATGACCATTGGCCAATACTAGGGCAGGTACAGATTGTACTCCTTCGCGTTCTGCCGCTTGTATTTTAGAAGGTTCTTCTCCTAAGTGTACAATATCAATAGCATGGTCAGTGATTAGGTGTAAGATATCTTGTTCTGCACTCACACATACAGGACATCCTGCGTGGTAAAACGTTACTTTTTTCATGGTATATACAATTAAATTAATAAAAGCAGAGAAGGATGTTATTTTTCCTTCTACACGGTAAAGATAGCTGTGATTGAACGCCTGAGTGTGGTACAGAATTACAATAGGCTTATGGTCCAGCATAAGGGAGAAAGAGGAGGGGGGGGAGTGCTTTATTTTTTCTATAGCTGCTGGACTAGCTTGAAAATAACAATTCTGTATGAGTCAGCACAACAAAAGAGCCCGTATGTTTGTATCAGAAAATTAGTTCACGGTGAATGGTGAGTGGTGAATGGTGAGTGGTGAGTGGTGAATGGTGAGTGGTAAACTGTATACTAAGAGCGTATACCAAAAAATGGTTCTGTGGCCGAGTGGTAGGCCTAACTCCGCAAGAGTTAGTAGGTTGGTTCGAATCCAACCGGAACCTCAAAATA